>DIYE01000267.1 GCA_002428885.1 Alphaproteobacteria bacterium UBA6062 | reverse complement strand
TAGATGCCGATATCACCGGATGAGATAAGGGCGACATTCTTTCCTTGTGCCGCGAGATCAAGGGCGGCTCTTACTCGGGTCTCCTCTTCCCCGAGATCAAAGTCATGGCGGGTTTTGCCCTGGATAGCAGGTCCCAGAAGGTCCAGATAGAGGCCGTAAGCGACCAGGTCTGTGGAGTCTTCTATCAGCAGGCTGGCTTCCGGTGTCCGCCAGGCATCCTGCCCGGGTCCGATACCGATCACGGAAAGCTTGCCTTGGGGCTTACCGGTTCCGGCAAGATCAATGGGAGTGCCGCTTTTCGCAATGGCGCAGGTTGCACGTCTGGATTTCTGTTTAGGCATTACCAGATCCGATGAAGATCCTGCCGCTGCAAGAGCAGCCCCTTCGCTGACGCCATGACAGCCAACTTCCTTAAACACGATCTCTGACGGAGTCTTCAGCCTGGGTGTTTCCTGCTCGAGAATTTCTGCCGGGAAAAAGCGAGGCGATAAACCAAAATGATTTGCTGCTTCATGAACCGCCTGTTCATCGGCTTTAACATCGACGGAGGTTAGACAGGCAACAGATAGCGGGCTGAGATTTTCGGCAGCCAGCGTTTGCTGAACCAGCGACAGAAGCTCATCTGCTGCGGCACCGCGTTCACAGCCGACCCCGACGGCCAGGGTCTTTGGATGATAGACCAGTGTCCACTCGTCGCCCTGAATATTGTCTTCGGTGACAACAATCCGGAGATCTCCCTCTTCCGAGAAAGGCAGATCAGACTGCTGCAGCCAGGAATGCTCCCCTTTCAACCGGATCGTACTGCCGCCCAGCAGTTTTCCGGCGAAGACCTTCATATCTTCCGGATTACCAAGGGTGAGACCAGCAGGCGGATTATCGAGGGCGATATTGAAATGCAGATCGCTTGCGGTTGTGATCGCAGGCGTTCCATCCATATGAGTTGCAATGGTTCGGGCCAGATCGTTGGCCCCATGATGGCCTCCCAGAAGCGGAACAACAACCGAGCCCGTTTCCGCAATGGAAACAACCGCAGGCTCCACATGCTTGTTATCCAGAACAGGCGCCAGACACCGAACCAAAATGGCTGAAGCACAAATCCCGAGGATCGGTGTTCCGCTTTTATAGAGTTCCTGAAGATGTCGGGCGGTTTGCTGGAACGTTATATGGGCATCGGTAACCCGGCCACCCAGACCGTGGATCAGCGCATCGGGATAAAGCTCAAGCAGCTTGTCCGCTGTCTCGCGACCGGAATCGTTCAGCAGGATAATGGCTTTGGGTGCGACTATTTCCATGCCTGCCCCCGTTTGTGGATCAGGATCATGGAGAAATAGGGGGCAGCACCGTCTTCAACCTCCATCAGCGGCAGGATCTTCTCATTCTCAAGGGTGGCCCGTTCGATATAGAGAGACTTCTCTGTCAGGTTAAGTTTTTCAATAAGGGCTCTCACCCTGGAAAAATGCCGCCCGATTTTCATGACAGCGAGGCTGTCCGCCTTTTCGATACCGGCTTCCAGCGCAGCATCGTCAAGCGGGGCGGGCAGAACCGTCAGGATATCATTTCTGGCGGAGAGAGGGGATTTCAGAACGGACGCGCAAGCCGTGAGGGAGGAGACGCCGGGAACGACCTCCACGGGATGATGTTCCGCAATCCGGCCAAACAGATACATGAAGGAGCCATAGAAAAACGGATCTCCTTCGCACAGGACAGCGACATCTTTCCCCGAGTGCAGCAGGGTTCGGATATCCGCTGCAGCCTTGTCATAGGCATCCTGGGCAGGTTTTCTCTCCACTGCCATGGGAATATGAATAGGCAGTTCTTCCTGCTTTCCGCTGAGATGCGGAGCAACAATGGCCCGGGCAAGACTATCTCCCCCTTCAAGGGTTGGATAGGCGACAACCGGAGCGCTTTGCAGGATTTTCAGGGCTTTGACCGTTATCAGATCCGGATCACCGGGACCGATTCCGAGGCCATACAAGGTACCGTTCATTCTTTTACCAATCTCAACTGGGTAATCTGCCGGAAAGGCTTCCAGGTTGTAAATTTACCGGTTTGTTCCGCCCGCGCATAATCCAGACGCTTCAAAGTGCCGCCACATTCCCGAAAGAGAGCTAGGATTTTCGCTTCTCCCTCAATGGTAACGGTATTCGCAACCAAAACGCCGCCGGGTTTAAGCGCCTGCCAGCAGGCTTCAAACACACCCTCTGCCGTTAAGCCGCCGCCAATAAAGATGGCGTCCGGCACCGGAAGCTTTGATAAGGCATCAGGGGCCTTTCCTTCAATCAGTTTAAGACCCGGCACGCCAAGTGCGCTCCTGTTTTCTTTAATATAGCCGATCCGGTCAGGATGATGTTCGATGGCGTAAGCCTGACCGAGAGGGGACTGACGCATCCATTCAATACCGATAGATCCTGATCCCGCGCCGACATCCCATAGAAGGTCGCCGGGGCTGCGGAAAAGAGCTGAGAGCGTTACGGCCCGGATTTCCTGTTTTGTAAGTTGCCCGTCATGAACAAAGGCCTGATCCGGTAATCCAGTTGTCAAAGGGATACCGTTTCCAGGCTGATCGGCTACACAGTCGATAGCGATGGTATTGAGGTCTTTGCAGCGGTTTGATGCCCAATCGACGGCCAGTGACGCCAGATGCTTTTCCTCTGGACCATCCATATGTTCAAGTACGGTCATGCGGCTCTTTCCAAAGCCCTGCCGTGTCAGCAAAGCAGCTACTTCCGCAGGTGTTTCTCCATTGTCGGAAAGGGCAAAAAGACGAGCGCCATCCTGCAGATGAGGTAGCAACAGTTCATTCGGGCGGCCATGGAGGGTCAGGCAAACAGTGCGGGACAGATCCCATTTCAGGCGGGAGGCGGCCAGGGTAAACGCGGAAAGCGCCGGGAAAACACTCATTTCGTCAGGAGGAAGTTGTTTCGCAAAGGTCACGCCGATCCCGTAATGCATGGGATCACCCGTTGCCAGGATGACGATCTTTTCGCCACGCCTTTTCAGGACATCTTCCACTAGGATCATCAGCGGGCTCGGCCAGGTCATAGTCGGGCGGTTATCATCTGCAGGTAGCATATCGAGGTGACGTTCCCCGCCAATAATAAGCTCCGCCCGCGACAGGGCTTGTTTCGCTTTCGGCTTGAGACCTTCCAGGCCATCCTCGCCAATACCGATAATGGTCAACCAGCTTTTCATGCTTCTTTCCTTAGGAGAGAAGCTGCACCATTTAGCGCCGCTGCGGCCATGGCACTTCCTCCGCGACGCCCCTTTACGGTGATAAAGGGAATGCCGAGATTGCTGTCTATGAGTGCCTGCTTCGATTCCGCCGCCCCGACAAAGCCAACGGGGAAACCAATAATGGCTGCCGGACGCGGTGCTCCCGCTTCCAGCAACTCGAGGAGATGAAAAAGAGCCGTTGGCGCATTTCCGAATACCGCGATAGCCCCCTCAAGTCTATCTTGCCAGAGTTCCACCGCAGCGGCAGATCGCGTATTCCCGATGGATTTTGCCCGTTCCGGGACCGTGTCATCCTGTAGCGTGCAAAGAACATCTACATCGTCCGGGAGAAATCGCCGGATAATGCCGTGACGGACCATCTCACAATCGCACAGGATCGGCTTTTTTTGCAAAAGAGCTTTCCTGCAGGCAGCGGCAATATCCGGATGAAAATCCAGATCTTCCATAATCTCAGGCATCCCGCAGGAATGGATAATGCGGGTGATGATCGTCTCGATATCCGGCGATATGTCTGAAAAATCTGTCTCCGCCTGTACGATGGAGAAGGATTTTTTGTAAATGTCGTCCGGATCCCGGAGATAGTCATACATCGGGATGCGCCCTATTTGCTGTTTTTCATACTGACCGGTCCAAGAGGGTGATCGGCATGAGGGTAGGGATGATGGTGGTGATCGTGGTTATGGTCGTGCGAATGATCATGTCCATGACTGTGATCATGGGCGTGACTATGAGAATGGCTTTGGTCATGAGAATGATCATGGCTATGTCCTGTTCCGATCCCTTCCACATGGTGATGGTGGCTTTCCTGGATCATGCCAACTTCGTCTTCAAAGCCGAGGGCCTGCTCCCGATATTTACAGAGGCCGCAATTCATATTGTTGGTGCCGTCCAGAATCTCCCTGACCCGGTCTGCAAAGCAGTCGAGGACCAGCGGATGATCATTCAGATAAGGTGCTTTAATAAACTCAATATCGGGATGATTGGCCGCGACTTTATCCGTGTAGTCATAAATGCGCTTGATCAGGATACCGGTGAACAGGAAATAAGGAAAAACTACGATCCGCTTGTAGCCAAGTTTTGCGGCATGTTCGAGGCCCGGTTCCACCAACGGGAAGGTCACACCGGAATAGACGGTTTCTCCCCAACCAAAACCCAACCCCTCCCAAAGCATGCGCATAACTTTTACCACATTGGAATTTGCATCCGGGTCGGAAGCACCGCGTCCAACCACCACCAGCATGGTTTCATGCAGAGGAACAGAATTATCTGCTGCTTCCAGAGCTTCCCGGATCCGGTCTCCGGCAGCTCTAATCATTTTGAGATCAATCCCCAGCTCTCGGCCATAGGAAATTTTAAGACCATCATGCTGGGCAGCATATGCGTTTAAGACGGATGGAATGTCGTTTTTAGCATGTCCGGCCGCGAAGAGCATGCCCGGCACTGCCAGGATATGGTTATGGCCGCTTTCCCTAAGCCGATCCAAACCGTCCCGGATAATCGGCGTTGCAAATTCCAGAAAGCCGGAATCTACTTCATAGTGAGGCAGGCGCTTTGCAATGCCTTTTGCAACAGCGGCAAATTCCGTAACGGCTCCCTCATCCCGGCTGCCGTGACCACAGACCATGACACCAACTTTTTCACTCATTTCCAGCTCCAGTTCTGATCGGTTATGCCGATCAAATATCACGTTATATTTCTCTTTTCCGTCCTCAGTTTATGATTGACGGTTGCCCGGGCACCTATCAAGGTGGCGCCATGATCGAATTTGTCCATATCGTATCCGACTTCCGGCTGACCCCCTGGTTTTTGGCGGCTTTTGTTCTGCTCGCGGATGGTCTGATCGGCGATCCCGGATGGCTCTATAACAGAATATCCCATCCGGTTGTTCTGATCGGTAAGCTGATCGGCGGTTTGGAAAAAAAATTCAACCGGGAAAAGCTCGGTAATGCGTTCAGGTTCGTGTTCGGTGCGGTGGTCGCTATGGTTGTGATCGTCTCCGCGATTGTCGTCGGTATCCTGATAACGCTTCTCTGTGAGCGGATTCCATTCGGAGCGCTTATATTGGTCATCATCAGCAGCAGTCTGGTCGCCTGTCGCGGTCTGTATAGTGCTGTGGCCGATGTTGGTAAAGGTCTGACTGTTTCTCTGGGAGAGGGAAGAAAAGCTGTCAGTCAAATCGTCGGACGGGATCCGGCCAGCCTGGATGAGGCCGGCGTCACTCGCGCAGCCATCGAAAGTCTGGCGGAGAATTTTTCGGACGGTACCGTTGCCCCGCTTTTCTGGTTTTTGCTGTTCGGTCTGCCGGGGCTTCTGTTCTACAAGGCCGTTAATACACTGGACAGTATGATCGGGCACCATTCGGAGCGGTATGAATTTTTCGGAAAGTTCGCTGCCCGTCTGGATGACGTGGTAAATTATATTCCGGCCCGCCTGACGGGACTGTTGATCGCAGCGGCGGCCCTTGTGCTTCCCGGCACCTCCGGCAGAACGGCTTTTCGTTCCATGATGACGGATGCCCGGCACCATAAAAGCGTCAATGCCGGATGGCAGGAAGCAGCCTTTGCCGGTGCCCTTGATGTTGCGCTGGCCGGCCCCCGGCACTATGGCGGAACCTGTGTCGACGATGCCTGGATGCATGCTTCTGGCCGTAAGGAACCTGGCGGAAGGGATATTCACCGCGCTTTGCGCCTTTATCTCACGGCCTCCGTTCTTCTTCTGGCACTGCTGGCCGGGCTGGCGATACATACCTTTAGCTGACATAGCCAGATACCTCCAGCATGCCATCCAGATCGAGATGCTCCTCCATATGAGCGGCAAGATCATCCAGCGCAGCTTCAACCGACTGTTCAAAATTCTCAATTTTCTGCTTTGATTTAATAAACCGGTTAATTGTATTTAGCCGGAATTTATCGTTCGCAAACAATCCATGAAGATACGTTCCCATAATCCGCCGATCCCGGGATAAAACACCATCCGGCCCGGATGAAAGCTGAGTGAAAGGGTTTTCCATTGCCGGGCCTTCACAGATGCCCAGATGCATGTGATAGCCACTAATCTGAGTGTCGGTGAGCCTTTCTGACCCGCTTTCCTCAAGCAGTTTCTTGGATCCCGTCAGGGTTGTCGTGAAGTCCAGCAGGCCAAGCCCGTCTATATTGGTGATTTTTCCTTCGATACCTTTCGGATCAAACAGTTTTTTCCCGAGCATCTGCAGGCCGCCGCAAATACCGATTACGCTACCTCCCTGCCGGATATGAGAGAGAATATCAATGTCCCACCCTTCCTCCCGGATAAAAGCCATATCGGACAGGGTCGCCTTGGAGCCGGGAAGGATGATCAGATCCATTCCGGCGGGCAGGGGACTACCCGGTTTGATCATATGAACAGCAACATCCGGTTCGGCGATCAGCGGGTCGAAATCGTCAAAGTTGGCAATCCGCGGCAACACCGGAACGGCAATATTAAGCGCGCATTTTTCCATCGTTTTTGATGAAATGGAAAAGGCATCTTCCGGCGGCAGTTTGTGGGCTTGAGTAAAAAAGGGAAGAACGCCAAAATTCGTGCCTCCCGTTTTTTCTGTCAGGATCTTCAACCCATCATCAAACAGAGACACATCACCTCTGAATTTGTTGATGATATAGCCCTTCAGTCTGGCCTGCTCACTGGGACTGAGTAATTCATAAGTCCCGACAATCTGGGCAATGACGCCGCCGCGATCAATGTCGCCTGCCAGAATAACCGGTATATCGGCGGCCTCAGCAAAACCCATATTGGCGATGTCATTGGGTCTTAGATTAACTTCGGCGGGGCTTCCGGCCCCTTCCACCAGAATAAGATCGGCGTTTGCCTTCAGCCGTTCGAAACTTTCCAAAACAGTGCTCAACAACCCTGGCTTGATCTTCTGAAACTCCCGCGCATTAGCATTGCCCCAGACTTTTCCCTGCAGCACAACCTGCGCACCGATCTCCGTTTGCGGTTTAAGAAGCACCGGGTTCATATCATTGAGAAGCGGGGTTCGTGCCGCACGGGCCTGTAGTGCCTGTGCCCGGCCGATTTCACCGCCTTCTGCCGTTACCGCCGCATTGTTGGACATATTCTGCGGCTTGAAAGGCAGGATCTTAAGGCCCCGATTGGTAAAGGCACGGGCCAGACCGGCGACAAGGAGGGACTTGCCGACATCCGACCCGGTACCTTGTATCATCAGGGCGGCGCTCATCAGAATTCTATACCCACCTGAGCTTTGACGCCGGAACGGAACGGATGTTTGATCTGGGTCATCTCCGTCACCAGATCGGCCGCATCCATCAGCTCGTCCTTGGCATTGCGTCCGGTGACTACCACATGCAGCATTTCCGGCTTGTTCTTGAGGAAATCCACGACTTCCGCGAGATCGAGACTTTCATAGCGCAGAACAATGTTCAGCTCATCAAGGATAATCATATCGAAAGCCGGATTGTCTCCCCGGCAGGCCTCAATCATCTCCTTGGACTTCTCCCAGGCTTTTTCCGCCGCCCGGATATCTCGCTCCCGATCCTGGGTTTCCCAGGTGAAGCCTTCGCCCATGGTATGGATCTCGATATTTTCAGGGAAGGCTTCCAGTACCTTTCTTTCACCGGTTTCCCATTTGCCCTTCACATACTGGACGACACCTACTTTCATCTCATTGCCGATAGCTCTGGCCGCCAGTCCAAAAGCCGCAGTCGACTTTCCTTTGCCCTTGCCGGTATGGACAATCAGCAAACCTTTTTCGATGGTTTTGGTGGACAGCATCTTGTCGCGGGCGGCCTTTTTCTTGCGGGCCTTTTCATTGGCGCGCTCCAGCTCTTCCGGTGTCATTTCCTTGACCATTGTTTTCCTCCTGTTTCAGGGCAGCCAGGTCCTGACGGATACTGTTCCGCCGGGGCTGCCATAATCCCCGTTCGAGTGCCTCTTCAAATCGGTCCAGCATTTCTGTAAGGGCGTCGGGATTATTCTCTTCCAGAAAAGCATGGACGTCCGGATCATCAATATAGGCGTCAAAAAGAAGATCAAAGTGGTGATCTTTGACCGCCTTTGACGTGGCGGCAAAAGCAAACAGATAATCCAGTGTCGCCGCTATCTCAAAAGCGCCTTTATAGCCGTGCCGCATAACCCCTTCGATCCATTTGGGATTGGCGGCGCGGGCCCTGACGACCCGACCTATTTCGTCCTCAAGCGATCTGATTTTCGGACTCTCCGGACGGGAGTGATCATTATGATAGATCTTCGGCTGTTCTCCCTTGATATGCCGAACTGCCGCTGTGACCCCCCCTTCAAATTGGTAGTAATCGTCACTGTCCAGCAGATCATGCTCCCGATTATCCTGGTTATGGATGACGGCATCAATCTGTTTCAGGCGGCTTTCGAACAATCCGTGGGCCGGGCTGCCTTCTTCCTTTGCACCATAGGCATAACCGCCCCAGGCGATATAGGCCTTGGCAAGATCGGCATCGCTTTCCCAGCCTTTTTCGTCAATCAGCGCCTGCAGACCGGCACCGTAAGCGCCGGGTTTCGAGCCAAACAGTCGGTATCCGGCCTTGCGCTTAGCTTCGGAAACATCCAGGCCTTTCGCTGTGAGATGATCCGTTTCGTTTTTAACCCGTTCAGCCAAAGGATTGATCGCCGGTTCTTCATCGAGATCTGCGACGGCCCGAACAGCGCTATCAAACAACGCCATCTGCTGGGGGAAGGCATCCCGGAAAAATCCGGAAATCCTGAGCGTCACATCCACTCGGGGACGATCCAGCAGAGAGGCCGGGATAATTTCAAAGCCGGTTACCCGATTGGATGCTTTATCCCAGGTCGGACGTACGCCCATCAAGGCAAGGGCCTGGGCGATATCATCACCGCCCGTGCGCATATTGGAGGTGCCCCAGGCACTGAGGATCATGGATGTCGGCCAGGCGCCGTTCTCCTGCCGGTAATGGCGGATCAGAATATCGGCGGACTTCCAGCCCAGCAGCCAGGCGGTCGGTGTCGGAACAGCACGGCTGTCGACTGAGAAAAAATTTCGCCCGGTCGGCAGGACGTCATTACGGCCTCGTGTTGGCGCACCGGAGGGGCCCGGTGCTACAAAACGACCATCCAACGCTTTTAAAAATCCATCCGTTTCAGACTGACCGCACTGCTCCACAATCGGCTGAAGGTGAGAAGCGATGCCGTCCAGAACGGCTTTGGTCTTCTTCCAGCTTTTGCCAGGTAATTTTCGGCCGGAAACAAGGTCCGCCGCCAATTGTTCCAGTCTTTCGACTGTATCACCGTTGCTACGCCAGGTTTCCGAATTCTCAAGAACAGAAGGCCGCTTTCCGGTCCAGGGGTCGCCCATAGTACAATCAAGAGGATCAAAATCCTCCAGAATCTCGAGATCGGAAGCCAGCACTCGGATCAGCGAGGCATCAGAACTCTCGCCGTTATGTCGAGGAATGCGCACCAGGGCAACCAATAGATCCTCGAGTTGCTTCCCGGTAGGAGACTGACCAAAAATATGCAGGCCATCGCGGATTTGCAGTTCTTTCAATTCGCAAAGATAGTTATCGAGTTTGGAAAGTTGCTCGCTGTCTTCGTCTTTTTCTTCGATGCCGCAATCCAGATGGATACCGGACATCTGCGTTAGTTCAAGGATCTGCTTTTGCAGAACTTCCAGACGGCGTGGATCCACATTGGCGGCTTCATAATATTCATCCACCAGTCTTTCCAGATCGGCAAGCGGGCCATAGCTTTCTGCCCGGGTCATAGGCGGGGTCAGATGATCGATAATAACCGCAGAGGCCCGGCGCTTGGCCTGGGTTCCTTCCCCCGGATCATTGACGATAAAGGGATATAAATGAGGAACAGGTCCAAAAACCGCTTCGGGAAAGCACTCTTCCGACAGGGCGACAGATTTACCGGGCAGCCATTCCAGATTGCCGTGCTTGCCCATATGGGCAATAGCATGGACTTTTTTCTCAAAGCGAAGCCAGAGATAAAAAGCAAGATAACCGTGCGGCGGCACCAGATCCGGATCATGATAGGTCTTCTCCGGATCAATATTGTAGCCGCGAGCCGGTTGAATCCCGATAATTGTTTCATCAAGGGTCATCACTGATAAATGGAACGCACCGTCTTTAAAAAACGGATCCTTTTCCGGGGCGCCCCATTTCTCCCGAACGGCATTTCTGACGAGCTCGGGAAGCTGTTCAAAATGCTGGAGGTAAATTTCCAGAGACAGCGAATGATCTCCGGCCTGCCAGTCGGTACGATCGTTTGTGGGACCGGACAGGAGAGCCTCAACCAGGGTGTTTCCATTTTCCGGGATATCTGCAACCGGATAACCGGCTTTTTCCATGGCTGTCAGAACTTCAATGACACCGGCCGGAGTATCGAGGCCTACACCGTTCCCGATACGGCCGTTCCGGTTCGGATAGTTGGCAAGGATCAAAGCGATTTTACGATGTTTCGGTGCAGCCGTTCTGAGGCTAGTCCAATTTGCTGCAAGATCGGCGGCAAATTCTATGCGGTCCGGTACTGATCGGTAGGCGGTGATATTGGTTTGGGTAAGATCGTCAAAACCAGCATCGGCTTTAAAAGATACGGCCCTACTGAGTACGCGGCCATCCACTTCAGGCAGAGCCACATTCATGGCGATATCCCGGGCGGAAAGACCGCTGATGCTATCTCTCCAGCCGTCTTCGTTGCTGCCGGAAAAGATTACCTGGAAAACCGGACAGTCAGCGTCGTCAAAAGGTGTTTCCTTTTTCGTACCGTTCGGGCTGGAAACCGCAAATCCCGTGGCATTTAAAATAACCGACGGTGGAGCCTGATCAAACAGGGTGCGGATGATCTCCGCCGAGACAGCTTCTTTGAGACTGGAAACATAGACAGGTAGGGGATTAATCCCTCTTTCCTGTAAGGCTTTTATCAGATCATTGACCGGCCCCAGATTATCCGCCTGAAAGAGTGCGCGATAAAAGACAATGGCTACAACGGGAGCCTCTGCTGACCATAAAGTATCCAGATCCGGATTGTCCGCCTCCGGCCAGTAGAGGCCTGCTTTCAGAAGAGGACGGGGCTCCTGCCAGGAGGTTGGATGATCCAAAAGAGAATAGCAGTAATTCAGGAACTCCCGGTAATTGGTTTTGCCGCCGTGAACGCAATATTGCCACAGTCTGTGAGAGGATTCGCGCCCCAGTGTGTTCAGACCTGTGAGTTCCTCATCCGGCTGATCATCTCCAGGGAGAAAGGCCAACAGGATATTATTCCGGCGGCAGCATTCAGTTATCTGCTCAACTCCGTAGGACCAGTAACTGACGCCGCCCAACAGCCGGACGATCACCAGTTTGGCGGAGGAGATGATCTCCTCCACATAGATGTCGACACTCAGATTGTGGGAAAGCTGCATGTTGTTGGCCAATCGCAAAGCCGGAGCGTTGACATCAGAGTCTGATGCGGCAACGGCCAGGCTGGACAGCTCCGTATCGGCGGCAGACAAAAAAACGATATCCCCTGGTGTCTGGCCGAGGTCAACCGCTTCAGAGCCGTCTGCTATCCCTCCCGGTGTTGCGGCAAGCAGATGCATTGTCAGTTTTGCAGTGCGCTGGAAATGGCAGCTTCATCAAGGCCATGTTCACCGATGACGACCAGGCGACTTTTGCGGGCTTCATCCGTCTGCCATTCCCGATCGTAATAATACTGTATTCGTGAGCCGACCCCTTGGACAACAAGGCGCATACCTTTGTCTTTAACGGCAATAAAGCCCTTGATGCGAAGAATGCCGTGCTGCTCAATAACAGTTTTGAGTTTGCCGATCAGATCTTCAGGCTGATCCGGATCCGGTACGTCTGTGACAAAGCTGTCAAAGTCGTCATGTTCGTGATCATCAGCGCTGTCATGATGGGATTTCCGGGTGTCCAGATCGTCTTCTGCCGCAGCTCCGATGCCCAGAAGAACTTCTCCGCTAATCTCTCCGTGACTTGCTTTTACAAGCTTTACGGACGGTTTTACGCGTGTCCGGATTTCTGCTTCGGTCTGCCGGATATCGTTTTCCTGCAATAGATCCGATTTATTTAAAATGATCATATCAGCGCAGTTAAGCTGATCTTCGAATAACTCTTCCAGCGGACTGTCATGATCCAGATTTTCGTCTTCCTCCCGCTGCTGTTGAACAGCAGACGGATCAGAGGCGAACAGTCCGTCCCGATAAGCTGGACCATCAATAACGGTAACCACACCGTCAACGGTGACCTGGGTGCGGACTTCCGGCCAGCCAAATGCACGAACGAGCGGCTTTGGCAAAGCAAGGCCAGAAGTTTCGACAATAATATGATCCGGTCGGTCAGGGCGATCCAGCAGGGATTGGATGGTTGGCAGAAAATCATCCGCTACCGTGCAGCAGATGCAGCCATTGGCCAGCTCGACAATATCCTCTTCGCTGCAATTCTCATTGCCGCAGCCTTTAAGAATTTCACCATCAACCCCGAGATCACCGAATTCATTGATGATGAGAGCCAGCCGTTTGCCATTGGCGGTTTCAATCAGGTTTCTGATCAGGCTGGTTTTTCCGGCACCCAGAAAACCGGTGATAACTGTTGCTGGGATTTTTTCAAAAGACGACATGGGTATCTCCCGATACTGTCAACAGATCGGAAAAACCGGGAACGCGTTCTTTACAGACTGATTCTGCTGTCAGGTTACAGCTCATCATGATCCTCCGTCATGTTGTTAATTGACATTACATGGCAGGTCTCCTGGCTCGTGAATGGCACCTCTGACCACCTTCCCGTTTTCACAGTGGTTTACGACAGTGGCTAATCACTTACAGTTGCGGGGACAGCCTCGGAATTGGCAAAAACGCCTCACCGTGTTCCCTTTTAATCCGGGGAAACCCCGAAACCATTGCCCGGACGCTACGGCGGATCGATCTGCAAGTCAATTCCAATATGTGCTGGGCGACTGGTATTAATCTGTTGGTCAAATATTACTGAACTGGTTCAGAAGAGATGACAGACGTTGACGGTTTTCGTCGCTTGCCGGGTGGCCAAAACGGATCAGAGATGGGTGTTCTGGAAACGGACGAGAGAGAATCTGATTTTCGCATAGATGCTGAAAGAGCGGAGCAGCGCGATCATGTTGAATGAGTGTGAAAAGATCTGTTCCGCCAAGCAGGACCAATCCATTTTCTGTCAGCAACCGGTGGCAGGCGACTTTATCTTCTTGAAGTCGCTGTCGTGTTCCGGAAATCCATGAAGAATCGGACAGCGCTTTTGCTCCGATATGAGAGGCAGGCCCTGACACTGCCCAGGGACCGAGCCGTTTGTTGATCTCTCCGGTTATTTTTGGATCGCCAATTGCGAAACCAAGGCGCAGACCGGCAAGGCCAAAGAATTTCCCGAAGGATTTAAGGACAATCAGGCAATCAGGAGACAGCAAGGGAAGACAGCTTCTATCCGGTGTACAATCCATAAAAGCTTCATCCACCACCAAAAGGCCGTTTCTTTCCCTGGCCTGCTGGTGAAGGTCAGACACCAACCGCTCCGTCGGAAACCAGCCTGTCGGATTATTGGGAGAGACCAGAATGATAACGGAACAGTCTGGCGGTATATCGTCTGGTCTTGTTACTTCCAGAATGTCATGCCCGTGAGCCTGCCAGCAATGACGGTGTTCTGCGTAAGTCGGTGAGAGAATGGCAACGTTACATGGTTTAAAAAGGGAAGGCAGGATCTGTATGGCCGACTGCGTTCCCGGACAGGCTGTAACCCCCATTGTTTCAGGGATCTCGTAATAACGCCGGGCCGCCTCCAGGAGAGTTGTTTCAGACCCACTTTCCGGTAACCGGTTCCAGAGTGATGGCGGGATAGGAGGAACAGGGTAGGGGATGGGGTTTATGCCGGTGCTGAGATCCAGCCAAATGTCCGCCGTACCGCCATAGGTCAGAATAGCAGCATCAAGATCGCCGCCATGATACAAATCTCGATGATAGCTTTTAGAAGATGTCATGATGCGATCCATGCTGTCTTTGCCGCTCCTTCATACAGATAGCATTTTGATATCGCAAACTTATCCTGTAGCTTGTCTGGCAATGAGGTAATACGCTCCAGCAATCAGGGTGATATAGGTGCCTGAAACAAAAATCAGGATTGATAATCTGTCCAAGACATTTAGCGGGCAAAAGGCTCTGGACGGTCTGTCTTTTGAGGTTGGTGATGGTGAGATTCTAACTCTGATCGGACCGTCCGGTGCAGGGAAAACCCTGGCACTCAAATGTATTCTTGGTTTGATACCGGCGGATAGCGGACAGATGGCGGTAGCGGGCCAGCCGGTACCATCGCCGAATACGGCAGAGCATGATGCTTATTTGCGTCAGTTTGGAATTCTGTTTCAGCGCTCCGGGCTTTTTGACGGGTTGCCTGTCTGGGAGAATATCGGATTTCGTCTTTTGCAGCAGCCGGGTAACAGCCGATCTTCGGTTCGTGAACTGGCGGCCGATAAGGTGCAGGCTGTCGGCCTTTCCGAGGATGTGGTTGATCTCTATCCGGCGGAACTCTCAGGGGGGATGCAAAAAAGGGTAGGGATTGCCCGTGCTCTTGCCGGAGAACCGCCTATCCTGTTTCTGGATGAACCGACAGCCGGGCTTGACCCGATCATGAGCAATGTCATCAACAACCTTATTTTGTCCAATGTCCGCAAGCTTGGCAGTACAGTGATTGTTGTGACGAGCAACCTGGCAACGGCAGAAAAGGTTTCTGATCGCGTTGCCATGCTGCATCAGGGGCGATGTGTCTGGTCTGGTAAAACGGAAGAAGCCGTTCGGTCCGAAGATCCGTTCCTATATCAGTTCTGGAATAAAAAGAAGGATGGTCCCATCGATATGCCGGTGACCTCTATGGCCTTTTAAGCCAAGGCTAGACTGAGCCGATAAATCATATCACGCCGATAACAAGAGAGACGTTTACTGTTTTAAAGCAGTATAGGGTCTGGTGTTATGGTGAAGATGGCAAAAAAAGAGGCTGGTATTGACGCCTTGCTTGCGCCCCGCCGGGATATTCCCTGGAAAAGCGTAACAGGTTTTCTGTCTCCCTGGGCAAGGGATTTTCTGATAGAAAACAAAACCAGCAGACGGTTCCTCTCTGTTCGATTAGCCAATGAAAAAAGAGACTTTCTTTATATCAGGGATCAGTTTGAAGCTCGTTTGCTCAGTCTGTCTTCGGTGGACCGGCGTTTCTGGCTCTCAGAGTTTGATTTTATGGGCAAGTTACTGACGGCCAGTCAGATGGCCGTCTATACTCCGGCGCTTTTGCAACTGGCGTTTCTAATGCCTCGTAAACTTGTCACTTTCCGCCGCAAGGCTGTCAGCCTCTTCCTGGCATCCCGTTTACCGGATATGTCGGGTTTTATGCAGCGTCAGAACCGCCGATATATCCGGAGTTCCGTCCTGTTATATCCCTCTTATCTCCTGTTCCGGATGGCGGAACAGTTCTGTGATTTACTCGTTCGGTCGCAGGATCAGTCTGCCAGGGCCAACAGGGAGAGGGTTTTAATGAGTGTCAGGGTTCTTCAACTCATGGATCCGCAAGAAATTTGCAGTCATTTCAAAAAAGAGGAAGAATATGCGGAAGAATTGTATTTTCTAAGAGAGCAATGCCGCCACTACCGGATTTCACTTCCGGAAATTTGCCGAATTCCCGCGGAAGAGGCACTGAAATTCCGGGACAGGCTCGCGGAAGATAAACTGTCCCGGTTTGAAGGCTGATGACGGAAGGTGTTAAAGAGGTAAGCCAATCCGCTTCCTGAGATTTTCGTCCCGGATACTAAGTTCCTGGCCGGCCAGATCATCTGCTTCACGACCACACAGCCAGGCAATGGCTTCCGCCGGTTCTGAGCTGGGGGATAAGTCTCCGCGTGGTAATTGACTGACCCGGTTGATCCCCGAAGCCCGGATTGTTCCCTGCATATCCGTATCGACAACGCCGGGTGCGAAACCGAAGACACGAACGCCTCGCTCCCCAGCTTCATGGGCTGTCGCCCGGGTCATCATGTAAACGCCGGCTTTACCGGAACAATAGGCACTCCAGCCTTCCAAGGGATTATGGGCTGCACCGGAGCTGATATTAATGATGGTTCCCGAATTTTGCTTATAGAAATGCGGAAGCGTTGCCCGGATACCGTTATAGACACCGACCAGGTTAACGGAAATGTTTCGGGCCCAGGCTTCCGGATCGCTGTCTTCGATCAGCGCGATCGGGTCCACGATGCCGGCATTATTAATAATGGCGTCTACCCGGCCAAACCGCTCAATCGTCTCGGAAACAAGCTTTTCGACAGCTTCATAACTGGAGACATCACAGCTTGCCGCAAATGCTTCTCCGCCCTTATTACCGATCTCCTCAAGCGCTGCACTACAGTCCACCGCATTTCTCGAACTCAGCGACAGCTTTGCCCCCTGCGCGGCCAGTTCAACGGCTGCTGCTGCTCCAATTCCCCGGCTGGCACCGGTTACAATAATGACTTTTCCTGTCAGGCTTC
This sequence comes from Alphaproteobacteria bacterium UBA6062, assembly GCA_002428885.1. Taxonomy (GTDB): domain Bacteria; phylum Pseudomonadota; class Alphaproteobacteria; order Sneathiellales; family Sneathiellaceae; genus Sneathiella. Next base: position 16,964 of record DIYE01000267.1, on the reverse strand, counting down.
CCATATGGTCTTTCCAAATTTTAGTGTTAAACGCCCGGTTTGAAGGGGCCCCAGTTCAGAAGGAGGAGTTTGGTTCCTTCAGAAAATTCAGTTCTTCTTCTGTTGATTGTCGGCCAAGTATGGCATTTCGGTGAGGAAATCGGCCGAACCGTTTAATGATGTCATAATGCCGGACCGCGTAATCGATATCAACCTCGCCTCCGAATTCCCGGAAGAGTTTCACCGAATACTCCTGGTCCGTAAGATCTTCGCTATGTTCAAAAGGAAGAATGGCGAACTTTTTTTTGAAGTCCGGTAAGGCCCGATAAAAACCGCGATCAATCATATGCCGGGCAAGTTCTCTTGCTTTGCCGTCTGCCGAAAATGCTTTCGGGTCGTCGCGAAACATATTCCGGGAAAACTGGTCAAACAACAGGATCAGTGCAAGGCATCCGTCAGCGCTGTCCGTCCAGGAGAGACAATCCCCATTGACGGCTTTCTCAAAACTCTCCTTAAATCGCCGGGAGATTTCGTCGTCAAATGTCGCATCCTTTTTAAACCAGGCAACCCTGTTGTCGCCATGTTCAGGATGGTTTTCCGGAAAAAACCAGAAATCAAGGATGTCCTGTTGTTCAAGCATTTGTGACCATTTCCGGATGCGGATTAACATCCTTTCAACATTCTATCGATAGGCTGGCTGTCGTTTACTGTCGGGACCTTAGCATTTCTACTGTGAAGCCCAAATATCAGATTGGAGCGTGACATGAAAAACAGATATTTCTCTCTTTCTATCATGGTCGGTATTGCATTGCTGGCATCCGGCTGTAACGAATTTTCCAAAGAGGAATTAATGGCGAAAGTCGCGAGTAAAACGACCCCTGAGGATATCGTTGCCGCTATCGGCAAAGCTGATACAGTGGTTCGCGAAGGTGCTATGGAACACTGGCGTTACTCCGCAAGCGGAGGAGATCTGTGTTTTTCTGTTGTCGGGTCGATGGCAATGAGAATGGGGTGCCTGTAACGCTTATTGCTAACGTGGGGATAAAGAGTTGACCAGAACTGTCGGATTTATCCTCCGGATAACGGTACTTCTTTTCTCGGTGTCTCCCGTAACGGCTGCTGAAATGTCTTTGGGAATGAGGCCGAGCGGCATCAAAGGTGAAGATGACAGAGTTCGGGTTGATATCAACCGTCACCCCTGGAAAACCATCGGTCGCTTGAATAAGGATGGCAACTTTTGCACGGGAGTGCTGGTTGGAGATGATAAAGTCCTGACAGCCGCTCATTGCTTTTGGAACAAAAGAACCGGCCGGTGGTCCGATGCCCGCTTCTTTCATTTTGTCATAGGATATGAAAAGGGGCAGTATAAAGCTGTTGCCAAGGGAGTATCCTTTCGGACGGCATATAAAACGCTCCCGGATCTTAAGCGCGTTCAGCTTATGCGAGACAAAGACTGGGCTCTTCTGACACTTGATAAGCCGCTCGGCAAAACGTTCGGATATGTAAATGTTTCAGCTAAAGGCGGAGCTGCCTTTATAAAAAACGTCAACAAAAACGGTAAGGTCGAACAAGCCGGTTACAGTCGGGATTATGCCCATGTTCTGACGGTTCATAAGGCATGTCGAATTGACGGTTACACCCTTCTGCCAGGATCGCAAAAACCGGTATATCTGCACCAGTGTGATGCGACTCAGGGAGATTCCGGCTCTCCTATCTTCTACCGGAAAGGCAATCGGTATTCCCTGATTGGTATTCATTCGGCAACGGGGAAGCTATCCAACGGTAAGGTTATCGGGATTGCTGTGCCTAGTTCCCGTTTCTATAGCGCCGTCAAGTAGGCTCATCCCTGGATTGAGGGTCCCCAATTCGATAAAAGCAAAAAATTTTATGAAAAAACGCGCTTAATTTTTGAATAATCCCTCATTTGGGGGATGAAATGCGCGCCATTTCCCCGTATTTTCTGTCATTATATTGGTTAATCAATTCTGAACTCCGGAGTTAGCCGAAGCGAATGAATTGAAATTTAGCTGTTCCATTGGGGCAGTCAGGACAAAAAGAATGTCAAACACAGGCGATAAAACGGCAGCGTCAGTTGATGATGTCATAACCGGGTTGATGACGGAAGGAGAAGCTGAGGCTACTCCGTCTGTAGAGGACGAGCTTGTCGATCTGGATGCTTTATTTGATGCTCTGAATATCGCTGCGACCGAGGGGACGGACGCGATCCGCTTTAGCGGGACAGACGATCAGCAGGGCGGTGTCCTGACCGTTTCCGTTGATGTGACCGGTTCTGAGGATCTTGGTCCTGTTTCAGAAGAGTTGCTATCCAAGGATATGACTGTTTCTGACGAATCCTGAAAGTGAGGCGGATATCAGGATATCCGCCCGGCACTCTTATTTTTCCAGACTTTCCTTAAAAGCTTCTCCGTCCGGCGTGGTCAGGAAAGTATCCAGGGCAACCACTACATCCTGGTCATATTTCTCAGGATTGCTGCGGAAAACCTCCATTGCTTCTTCCACGCTGATGGCTTTGCGGTAAGATCGCGGCGAAACACGGGCTACCAGAATATCTGTAATACCGAGAATGCGTGCTGACAGGTCAATATCATTGCCTGTCAGGGCATTCGGGTATCCGGACCCATCCTGGCGCTCATACATCTGCGTTACTGCCGTGATCACCGAACCGTCGATTTCCATATCATTGAGGAGTGTGTCTGCCTTGCCGACATGTCCTTTCATGATTTCCATCTCCTTTTTGGTGAGACGGCTTTCTTTTGTCCGGATTTCGGACGGAATTGAGATTTTTCCGATCTGGGACAGATTGGCGCCTGTCAGGATCGTCTGCTTTTTGTTTTCCGGTAAATCCATAATTCTGGCAATGCCGTCGGATAGTGTATTCATGTGAGCAGAATGACCGGCGAGATAGGGATCATTATCCTCCATCATATGCACCAGGATAGAGATCGTCTTGCGACCAAGCTCTTCCTTCTGACGCTGATGCATGATGAAATCCGTAATATCGCCGGCAACGGTGACGATGCCCATAAACTGACCTTCATCATCCAGCAGGCGTGATTTTTCGACCCGGATAATCCGGTTTTTTCCGCCGATTTCCAGTTCCAGCATGGTATTCGTAGATTGCCGGGTGTCGATAACCTGCTGATTCATGTCGTTCAGTTTTCTGGCAGCCTGATCTCCGAACAGATCCCTTTCCGTCTTCCCGGGAACGGACTGAACGGGAAAATTCACAAAATGAGCCAATGCCGGGTTGGCATAGACATACCTGCCTGCCGCATCGGTGAGGCCAATGAACTCTTCAATGGTGTTATTGATGCTGCCAAGCAAACGCCTCTGAGCATTGATCTGATGAGCCAGGTCCCGATACTGATCTGCCATGGCTTTTGCGCTGGCACTTCGCATGCTGAACATGATGCCAAAAAAGATGCTGATGACGACGACAAAGAAGCTGCCGGCCAGACCAAAAACGACATATGTGTAATCGGTCAGAGATTGAAGCGCGGATGTTTCCGTTTCGCTTTGCAGCAGGGCAAGGGATGTTCCTTCCACGTCCTTTCCAACAGCATAATAGGGATCAATCTGACCGGTCAGGTTTTTCAGGGCGAAATCTGTGAGCTCACCTTTGGAAAAACCGGCTCCGTCTGCTGAGAGATACGGGACTTTATCCGGGGTCACTCTGTAATATCGGCCATCGGTCAGCTGATAAAGATGGCTTTGCTCGCCGTCACCGGACAGCCTGGAAGGCTCGAGGATTTCAGAGAGCTCATTTGATGCCGAAACCGTCATAACCAGGGTGCCGACAACGTCGCTTCCATCGTTTTTAGGACCGGATTGGGCTGAAAAGACAGGAACTAAAAAATCGAGGATGAGATCCGTGCCGTTCACCCTGAGGGAGGAAACGCCGATCTCTTTTTTGCTATAATGCCCCGTGGCCTGCTCCCGCTGCTGATCCGTTAGGGCCGGGGCGCCGTTGGAGGCAAGATACGCGCGGCCATCTTCGCCGACAACATAAGCGGCCACCACTTCATTTTGCTGAACAAAGCTCGTAATGGCGTTCTGCATATAGGGGAGCTGATTTGCAAGAGCACGCGGCAGATCCGCTCCACCTGAATGATTGACTTCCGCTGCAAACAAACGGAAAAGCGGGTTGTTGGCAATCTGATTGGCCCGCTGACCGGTTTCATCCAGCCAGGTGCGCAGTATTTCTGTCTTACCGTCTACGGTAATCTGCTGACGTGCTTTCAGATCCTCGAGAATTTCTGCTTTACGCTCCGTGATAACGAAATCCGATATGAGATAACAGACCACCAGCAGGCAGACGGCGAGAGCCCCACCCAATTGCAGGGGACGTTTGCTGGAGACCGATTTTTCTTCCGGCACGTCATCAGACATATATTTGTTGAGCTCAAGGCTTGCCATGGTTTCAGTCATTTTTCTCTACCCCCGCTGCCGTATTCACCGTAGCGGCTTGATTCGGAACATGAGCCCATCGGGTTTTTTCATTCACCGAATAGAATGGAATATAATAATTAACGAGATCTTCCTTCAGGACAGTGTCGTTCTGGGAATCCAAAACGAACCGGTTCTTGCCTTCCTCCACACTTAGAAAAGCATGGGTGACGCCCCTGAGGACATCGTTGGTTACAACAATGCGCATTTTTGAAGGTGAAATACCCAGCTCTTTCAGGCTGACATATTTCATAATGGCAAAATCCTCTGAGTCTCCGCCATTGGTGATAAATTCCAGGGGGCTGGCCCAGTAATCCTGCTTTTGGTAGTTCTCACTGTCCGATGCCCGGCGCCATTTATTAATAAACTGGTTGATTTCCCGGATTTGCGCCATGGGCGTTGACAGCTCCAGTTCCTGAATCTTTGCCCGCCAAAGGGTCATTTGCTGGGATTTGCAGTTCTGAATGTCTGCGTCACAGCGTGCCGCATTTTTTTTCACATCGGGAAAACTGTCGATGACATGCGTCCATTGGGGCAGTGCTTTCAGGTTGTTTGAGGCGATTTCGATGGTGTTAAACAATCCATTCGTATCGTTTGCCTGCTTTTCAACTGCGTTCACGCCAGCAGCCGATAGGACGGCAGCGACCAGAGCAGATGATGCAAGAAAGAGTTTTCTGGTCATTACCGTTCTCTCAGTGCCGTGTTTTTGGTCTTCAGGATCGGTTTCAGAATGTAATCCAGAACTGATTTATGGCCGGTCAGAGTATCAACAGATGCAATCATACCCGGTTTGATCGGATAGACCTGGCTTCCGCGTTTCAGCGAATTTTCCTGGGTTCTGACGATGATCTTGTAGAAAGTCTCGCCGGACTGCTCATCAACGATTGTGTCCGGGCTGATTCTTTCCAACTCCGCAGCAAGCCCTCCATAAATGGAAAAGTCATAGGCTGTTATTTTCACTGTCGCTTCTTGTCCCGGACGCAAAAAGGCGATATCGGAAGGTCGGATCCGTGCTTCGACCAGTAGATTGTCTTCGATAGGAACGATTTCCACGATGTCTTGTCCAGGCTTAACAACACCACCGATGGTCTGGATTTTAAGTTCCTTCACTTCACCTTTGAGCGGGGAGCGAACATCTGTTCTGGTCACCCTGTCCTTTGCGGCAAGGATTGTCTGCCTGATGCCTTCAAACTCGGCGCGGGAGACGCTAAGCTCCTGGGAGGCCAGGCTCCGGAAGTTCAGGATTTTTTCTTCAATACGCTGATTGGCTTCCTTGACGGCGCCTTTGGCTCTTGGCAAAGCAAGTCTGGAAGCCGAAATCTGCCCTTTAAGATCGTTGACCTGGCGTTTGAGCTGAAGAAGCTGGACTTTTGGCACAATCCCTTTTTTGGCAAGCGGTTCGGTAATAGCCAGTTCTTCATTAACCAGAGCAATGCTTTCCTTGAGCTGCTTTAACCGACCATTGATTTCCGCAACTTCCTGTTTTCGCTGCTGGGCCTGTTGCCGCAGAATAGAGATTTGGGACTGCAGTTCTGCCTGTCTTGCATTGAACAGATTGCGTTCCCGGACTGGAATGCCCGGTGCTTCCGCCATCAGCTCCGGTGGGAATTCAATGGCCGATCCTTCTGATTCCGCCTTCAGGCGGGCAACCCGTCCCATCAGGTTCAGATAATTGGATTCGATCTCTCCAAAGCGGGCAGCAAAGCCGGTATCATCAATCCGCAGGAGAATCTGGCCTTCCTCGACAACTTCGCCTTCACGTACCAGCAGTTCTTTCAGAATGCCGCCTTCGAGATTCTGGATAACCTGGACCTGGCTGGACGGGATAACCTTTCCGTCTCCTCGCGTCACCTCATCCAGGATGGCGTTGTCCGCCCATAGATAAGCAGCAACGAAGAAAGTGAAAATTCCAAACAAAAGCAGCATGGACTTGGGGTTCGGTCCTTGCATTTTGGCCGCCACAACATCTGAGGCAAAGTCGGAATCACTCCATTCAATCTTGTTGGACATGTGTAAACCTATATGTCTTTCATTCACTCAGGTTGCGGGTTGCTCAGCTTGCTTTACGGGCGGTTTTGCGGCCTGACCGTTGCCCTACTTTGAGAACTTCATCTCTCGGACCGTCGGCCACAATTTTTCCGTTGCCAAGAACGATGATCCGATCAACCAGGGAAAAGAGGGATGTCCGGTGCGTCACCAGAATCAGCGTTTTGTCTTCGGAATATTGTTTAAGGCGCGTAATGAACTTTCGTTCCGAATTGAGATCCATAGAACTGGTCGGTTCGTCAAACATCAGGACCGGCGGATTGGGCAGCAGGGCCCTGGCAATACCGAGAGACTGCCGTTGACCACCGGATAGTGTGGCTCCTTTTTCGCCCACGTGCAAATCATAGCCGTGCGGATGACGGCTGATAAATTCGTGCACGCCCGCCATTTTTGATGCACTTAGAATCATTTCGTCATCAGCCTGGGGGTGCCCCATGGTGATATTATGGCGAACCGTTCCGTGGAACAGAGTGATATCCTGCATGACACTGCCGATGGAGCGGCGAATGTCGGAGGGATCAATTTGCCGAATATCGGTTCCATCTACCAGAACGGCCCCTTCATCCGGTTCATAGAGATTGATCAGAAGTCTGGAAATCGTTGTTTTACCGGAACCTACCGGCCCAATAATGGCGACTTTTTCCCCGGCATTGATTTTGAACGATACGTCTGACAGGGCCGGTAAATCCGTTCCCGGATATTTGAAGGTGACATCCTTGAACTCCACGTCACCGGAAATGTTGGGGCGGCTGAGTTGCCGTTTATCGGAGGATCGCTCGACCGGCAAACGCATGATTTCGTTCAACCCTTTAAGGGCGACCATGGCCTGGTTCAATCGTGTGAGCAAGGCTGCAATCTGACCCAGTGGTGCCATTGTACGGCCTGTCAGGATTGTTGATGCAATCAGGGCACCGACGGTCATGGTTGAATCAGGTTTGGTCATTTCCGTCACGCCGTAAATGACCACAAAAACCGTTACAAGCTGCATGGCCGCAGCCGACAGGTTGATTCCAAGGCCGGCAAAAAAGCGGGAGTTGACGCTGGTTTCCGCCGTTTGACCGACAAAGCGTTCCCATTCCTTTTGCATATGTCCTTCGACACCTAGGCTCTTGACGGTATCAAGAGCGGAAATCGTTTCGATAATGACGCCGTGCTTCTGGGAGCTTTCTTCCGTGTTTTTCGCAACAGAGCGGCGCATAGGCCACTGCAGGAAAAGCCCGATCAGAATAACCACCGGTATCGCAACAGCCGGGACAATGACAATCGGTCCGCCGATCATGTAGATAATCAGGAGGAAAATTCCAAGAAACGGCAAATCGACCAGGGCTGTGACCGTCGCGGACGTGAAGAAATCTCGAAGTGTTTCAAATTCCCGCAGATGATTGGCAAAGGCGCCAGCCGACGCCGGTCTTGCCTTTACCTGAATGTTAAGAACCTGTTCGAAAATACGGCTAGACAGAAGAACATCCGCCCGTTTTCCGGCATTATCTACAAAATAGGAACGCAAAGATTTAAGGACCAGATCAAATCCGATAACCGTGACAACCCCCAATGCCAGGACCCAAAGGGTCTCAATGGCTTTATTGGGCACAACCCTGTCATAAACGTTCATGATAAAAAGCGGACTGGCGATCGCAAAACTGTTGATTAACATGGCGGCTAGCATGACTTGTACGTAGGTTGGCCAGAATTGCCACATGGTTCCCCAAAACCAGGAGCCCTTCCGCTCTTCCAGCTTTTCATCCCGCTCTACCCGGAATTTGAAATTTGGCCTGATAAAAATCGCATAGCCGGCATAGAGGTCTTCCAGTTCCGCAAGGACGATGGTTTGAGTGCCTTCACCTGATTCAGGGAAAATAACATCAGCCTGGTTCCCTTTGATTTCCAGAAGCACACAGGCGCGCCTTTCTTTCAGCAGTAGGACAGAAGGAAGGACAACATCGGGTATTTTTGCCAGCTTGCGGTTTGTCATCCGGGCGCTCAATCCGACCCGTTGTGCGGCTCGCATAAAAAGCTGTGGTGTCAATCGGTTCTCTTCCAGAGGTAACCCGTAGATAAGAGCATCCGGCGTACGCGGATCTTCAAAGACCTTTGTCAATGCCACCAGGCAACCGAGAAGCGGATCGTGATCCGACCGGGAAATATCGGAAAGCCGAACATCCCAATCACTTCCCGATGAGGTGTCGCCTCCCCTGGCTGTCTCTGTCGCAATCTCAAGATTGGCAGTCGATTCCGCCGCCGTGTCGCTGGTGTCCGATGATTTTTTTGTCATGCCGTTCAATTTCCAAATAGAAATTAATACCCGGTGGTTTTAGGTTGGCCGGATATTGTTCCCTAGTTATGGTGCCTTTTCTTAATCCCCGGATTACACAGGGCATTTCGCCCGAAAATCCTGGAATAAATTAAGGTCAGTTCCCCCGTGAGTTACTCAGTGCAGAAAATCATCAGTGATACCGACAATTTTATCTATTTTGCTGATTGAAATCGGATTTAATGAAAAACGGGTTAATAGGCCTGCCTTTATCACCTGTTTTTTTCGCTTTTCCCTATCCGCTGCTTCAACCGGGCAAATCCGGAAATATAAATTGAAAGAGTGTCCGGTTTCCGACTCCAGTTCAATAAAAATTAACCATAATGCAATATTGCTCTGGCTAAGGATAACAATTGCGTTTAATAGGATTACCTTAATCTCGATAAGGAACAGTGTTGATTCGAGAAGATCAGAAATATTAATGATTTATCAAAGATTGACTTGGTAATTGACGCTAGCCTTGTCTGGTGAAGATATGTTGAGAATGATTCATTCTCACGTGACTGGATAGGTGGATATAAAGCGAATTATTGTGAGGAATATTCGTTGCAAATTGGTCACATAGGGGCTGATTCAGGCGTTAAATTCCAGAATATTCCACATATGGGTTGTTTGCAGTTTACTGCTTTGAGTAGATTGTGCGTAATTGAATAGAGTGCACCTGCGTCATGCGGGTTTTTGAAAAGGCGGATAAGCCTGGAAATCCCAAGCCTACAGGGCTGTCGGGAACTATCTGCCAATATGGCGTGGGCTATGATGAGATTTTGGGAGAGGGGTATGAAATCCAAAGTGAACACCGGTAGCATCCGGACGGTTATTTTGACGGGTGTTATGACGGCCGTGTTCGGCAGCATGTTGCTTTCAGCGCCGGCGCAAGCTGACACGCTGACAGAGGCTGTCCAGAAAACAGTGACCAATTACCCGGAAATTGCCGAAGCATCTGCAAACCGCAGGGCGATCGACCAGGAACTGGAGCAGGCGGAAGGCCAATATCTGCCGTCTGTTGATCTGGCGCTGGGGGGCGGCCAGGAATGGACAAACACAACAAGCATTGACAATGAATGGCTGACGCGAACGGAAGCGAGCCTTTCAGTTTCTCAGACATTGTTTGACGGTGGTGCCCGGGCTGCGGAAGTCGCGCGCCAGGAAAACCGCATTGACGGTGCCGCCTACCGGGTGCGGGAACGTTCAGAAGCTATCGGCCTCGATGTTGTTCAGGCCTATCTGGATGTACTGAGAAATCTGGAAGTTGTTAATCTCGCGACTGAGAATCTCGAAATCCACAAACGGACCCTGCGTGAAATTCAGGATCGCGTTGAAGCCGGTCAAAGCGGTGTCGGTGATGTTCAACAGACCGAATCCCGCGTCGCTGCAGCGGAAGCCGCGCTTGTCGAAACACTTCGTCAGTTGGACACGTCGGAAATTGCTTATCGTCGTCTTGTCGGCGAAGCACCTGTTAATCTGGAACGACCTTCCTTCCAGGACGGCTCTCTTCCGGAAAATCTGGAAGATATCATCGCCATTGGCATGGAAAGTAATCCGGATATCCGCTTTGCCAGTTCCGATGTGAAAACATCCGGAGCAGAAATCAAAGCCGCAGAAGCAAATTTCTACCCGACCGTCAATCTGGAACTGGATGGTTCTCTGGATGATGATGTTGATGGTGTTAAAGGACATAACCACGATTTCACAGCAATGCTTCGCCTGCGTTATAATCTGTATCGCGGTGGTATTGACCTTGGACGTCAGCGGGAAGCTGTTGAACGCAATGCAGAAAGCCTGCAGCGTAAGATGCGGTTTGAACGTCTGGTAGAAGAAGAAATCCGCCAGGGTTGGAGCGGACTTGCCCGCTCTCAGGCAAGGGCAGCCGCTTTGAGTGATCAGGTGGTTGCGAACGGACAGGTTGCAGCAACATACCGTCAGGAATTCCAGATCGGTCAGCGGGACCTTCTCGATATGCTGGACGCCGACAACGAGTTGTTTAACTCCCGGACGTCGCTGGCAACTGTCGAATATGCGGTTATGTTCGCGAAGTACCGGTTGCTTGCCTCCATGGGCCGCCTGAACAGCACACTTGGTGTAACGCTTCCGGGTGAAGCGCTACCAAACGGAAACAGCTGATACCATCAGTTTTGGCACCGAAATTTAAACCGCGCTTCGGAATGAAGCGCGGTTTTTTTATGGGAATGTTGTTCTTGCGACGTCAGGGCTTATAACGCCACCAGCCCTGCTCATTGACAGAATAGATGGGGCGGTAGTGGCGAATACGCTTTGATTCAATGACCAGGCCTATCTGATTGTCCAGAACCATTTCTTGGTCATCAATTTGAACAGCCAGAACCGCGTGGGCAATCTGCAGATTAAGATCCTGTAAGACAATGATTTTCATATCCTTCGCGTCCCAGCCAAGGGAGCGGAGGGTAAAGTACTTGACGATAGCGTAGTCTTCACAGTCTCCAAACCGGGCAAAGAACTCTTTTGGAATCTCCCAGTAATCCTTAACACCCCAGTTAATGGGGTCCAGAATATACCGGTAGAGGTTGATATAAGTGTTGACCCGCTCAAGCTGGAACTTCTTTGGTTTTCCCTTAAGTTCCTTAATCAGATCCTGCCATTTTTTATAGGCGCAGGCGTTCAACCGACCGCTTTTACAATCTCCCGGCTCATCTTTGTAGGTATCCAGAACCTTTCTCCATTTGGGAAAAGGTTTGAGGTCTTTGTGAGCATATTCCTTGAAACCGAAGATACCGATTGCCTGAGCCGACGGCATAGGAGCATTCAGCATCATCCCTCCTGCAATAATGGAGGTTTTTAACAATATGGCGGCAAGTTTACGATGTTTCATAATTCCAAAACCGTATCATCCGATGAAGCACGTTCGCCGTCGGCCTGTTTCCAGTATCGGGTTAATTGGTTAAAAACTATTAACGTAAATTCCCGAATTGCATGAACTTTTCGTTATCGGTGTATTTACAGAACATGGTTTACTATTCGTAAACGCATTACGGGCATATTTTGGGAAAAATTGCGGGAATATTGCATGTCGGATCTCCAGGAAGAACAGCAGGAAAAAGGTCGTGCCTATCGGATATTATGGGGCGGGGGGATTGTTCTCCTCCTCATTGTTGTCGCAGGCATCTGGGGAACGGTAACCTTTGTTGAAAAACAAAGAGCCCGTGATATTCAGAACTGGGAAATTCGCCTGGGTATCGTGGCGGACAGCCGAACGGCAGCGATTGAAAACTGGCTCGCGGAACAGAAATCCGCTGTTGCCTCTCTTGCGGAAAATGCTTCCTTGCAGGTCTATCTTACCCAGCTCGTTCTGGAGACGGAAAAGAAGGGACTTAAGGTTTCCGAAGTTCCAGAAGCCGGATATCTGATCAATCTTCTTAATAACCAGGCGGTGATCAGCGGCTTTTGGGAACCCGAAGAGCCGCAGATACGAGCCAATGTCAAAAGACCAGGGCGGGCCGGAATTGGTTTAACGGATCGGACTGGACAGCTATTGGTATCCAGTGGGAATATGCCTCCGATGAACCCGTCCATTCGTGCTGCCATGGCGGAGGCGGATGCCGGTGTACCTGCTGTTATTGACTTGTATGAAGGCCTGGATGGTGAACCGACAATGGGATTCGTCCATCCTGTCTTCGCGGTGCAGTCGGAAGGGGAGAGCGATAAGATTATCGGCTTTATTGTTGGTCTTCGGACAGTCCGAAAATCCTTGTTCCCGCTGTTGGTTCAGCCGGGTGATACGCTTCAGACCGCAGAGACAATGCTGGTTCGTCAGAAAGGTTCTTTGACGGAGTATCTTTCTCCGTTATCGGACGGGACGCAGGCTCTGAAAAGGAAGCTCAGCGCAGATGATCAATTGGCTTCAACCTTTGTAATAACAAAGCCCGGACTTTTTTCCCGGCGGAATAATTATCTGGGAGATGAGGTTCTGGTGACAGGTCGGGCCTTGTCCGGTGCTCCCTGGTTTCTGGTCCGAAGCGTGACCACCTTGGAGGCGCTGGCGGAGACCAAAGAGCGCCTGAATGTCATGCTGGGCGTCTTTCTACTTCTCATTGTCGGTGTAACAGGAACTGTTATTGCTGTCTGGCGGCATGGTACATCACTGCGTGCTGCTGAACTGGCAGCCAGGTATAAGAAGACAGCTGAACATTTACAGGACCGTACTGAATTTTTAAAAGTTGTGACGGACAGACAGCCGACTGCGATTGCTGTCTTCGACCAGGAAAACAGATACGCATTTGCCAATAAGCATGCCGCAGATGACGCTGACCTGGTGCAGGACGATATTCTGGGACGCAAAATATCGACTGTTCTGGATAAGGATGTCGCAAAAGATCTTCAAAGCATGTTCCATTTTGCCCGGCAGGATAATTCGGTGCAATCGGACCTGATGCGCATTCCCGACCCGGAAAAAGGCCAGCGTGTTGTTAAATCAGATATTATCCCCCTGAATATGTCGGAAGATGGAAATCAGGAGGTTCTGGCGGTTTTCCAGGATATCACAGAGGTCGTGAATGAGCGGGAGCGGCGTGAGAATGTTCTGCGCAGTCTTGTTTCCACGTTGGTCGCCTTTCTGGATCAGAGAGATCCCTATTCCGCACATCAGTCTGTCAGGGTCGCTGAAGTGGCTGTTGCTATTGCTCATGAACTGGAATCCTCTGAAAAGATAGTGCGGACTGTGGATATCGCCGGCAATCTTATGAATCTTGGTAAAATGCTTGTGCCTGCCAAAATCCTGACAAAGGCCGGTAATTTAACGGAAGAGGAGAGGGCGGTTGTACGGGATAGCCTGATTGCCAGTGCGGATCTGCTGGAAGGTGTTAAATTCGACTTGCCGGTCGCTGAAACCCTGAGGCAGCTTCAGGAGCATTGGGATGGAAGCGGACAACCGCGCGGTCTCAAGGAAAGTGCGATCAATGAGGCTGCGCGTATTGTTGCGGTTGCCAATGCATTTGTTGGTATGGTAAGCCCGCGAGCCTATCGTGGTGCCATTGATTTTAACAAGGCGGTTAGTTTGCTTCTTGAAGATGCGGATAAGCGGTATGACCGTAAACCGATTAGCGCGCTGATCAATTTTCTGGAAAACCGAGGCGGACGTGAGAAATGGCAGCATTTCTCCGACATGCCGGAGGAGGCTTCCGATGTCAGGCCGGAGGAAGACTGACGAGGTTGCTTAAAGGCTGCGTAGAGCCGGTTCCTATAAGCTTTAGAGTATAGGAGGGGCTGCTTGCAAAGCTGCCGGGCCGGTCAGGATCAGTTTGACAAGTTCACTTTGGCGACTGGTATCTGTTTTACGGAAAATCTGACGAAGCTGAGATCGAACGGTATGCATGCTCACACCCCATTCTTCCGCCAGATCATCAAGCTTATGACCATTGGTTAGCCCGAGCGCGAGCCTTCCTTCGGCCGGGGTTAGCGTGTAGAGGCGGCAGATCGTCTCTATGGAGAGTTCCACAGGCTCTATTGGATCAGAAACAAACAGAACTGCACCCTTACCGGCAATACCGGTGCCAATGGGTGCGAGCATAACCGTGAGCGGAGCGTCACTTTGCTCCCGTGTAATAGACAAGGCAAACTCACTCTCGCCGGGCTTGCCGGTTTCAGGTGATAAGGTGGTCGCCAGAACTTCGCTCAGCTTTTTATTCTCGCTGGGCAATGTTGCCCGGCATTTGCGCTCATTATCGATAATCAGCCCGTCTTTTTTCTCCAGGAACCGCCTGGCTTTGTCATTAAAGAACAGAACCTGAGAGCTTTCGGTCATCAGGATCACGCCAAGCGGCAACTTATTGAGGACGGCCGTTGCTGATTCCAGAAGGGGGGCGCTGCCGATGGACTGCGATTGCCCTTGGTGGCGCTCGATGGCACTTACCAGGCTGCGAGCCATAGTGTTGCTTGTCAGCTGACTGCGTAAAAGGTAATCCTGCGCGCCATTGCGTATTGCGTATTGACCGGTCGTTTCCTCGTGATCTGTCAGCAAGACAACAGGAACAGACGGAATGGCAATGCGTAGATTTCGGAGTGTTTCAAAATCATCATCACCGGTGCTGTCGGCATCCAGAAGGATCACATCCGCTCCTGCAGCACTTTGCTGATTGATAAAAGCCGCAGCATCCGGAACATGCATCAGTTCCAGTTCAGGCTTGACCACATTGGACAGGAGCCAACCCAATTGCTGGGCATCTCCTTCCTTGTTTCCGATAAACAGGATTTTGGCTTTTAAAACCTCGTTCATCTGGTTCAAATACTCCACGCCTTCGGCATTGTTCTTTTTAAAACACAGCGTTTTACGCCGGGTCAGTCTAGCATAGACAGTCGCTTGATACACTCCGGTCTCATGATACGGAGATATATGGAACGACGGTATAAATTGCAGCCAATACCTATTAGACTATCGTCACAATGTTAACAAAATTGTTTCTTTTTCCAACCAGTGCCGGAATAAAGTGAGACAATGTGTCTATTAAGTCATAGGGTTCAAATTTGTGGCTGCAAAAACCAAAACCGAGTATAGCTATATTTCCTTTCACAAACCTTTCGGTGTTCTCAGTCAGTTTACAAGCGAAGGTGGTCATCCGGCGCTGGACGGATTTGATTTGCCGAAAGGTGTCTATGCCGCCGGTCGCTTGGATCGCGATAGTGAAGGTCTTCTTCTCCTGAGTGACGATGGCGCCTTTATCAACAGATTGATAAATCCGAAATTCTCTCATCCAAGAACCTATCTGGTGCAGGTTGAAGGAATTCCTTCGGAGAAAGATTTGCAGGCGCTCGCGAACGGCCCTGTTATTCGGGGATATAAAACAAAGAAATGTCAGGCTGTGCTGCTGGATCCTCAACCCGTTATCGAGGAGAGGGATCCCCCTGTTCGTTTTCGGCAGAATATTCCGACGAGCTGGCTCGAATTAACATTGACGGAGGGAAAGAACCGGCAGGTTCGCCGGATGACAGCAGCGGTAGGTTATCCCACGCTGCGTCTGATCCGGACTTCCATTGGGCGGTTAAAGCTAGAGAATTTGAAACCAGGGCAATGGAAAAGAGTGGTGAAAGGAGACATCCTGCATAAGTGATGGATGGAGTGGAGAGAGCAGGACGCCTCCTTTCGAACAGAGGTTGAAAAACCTCCGTATAGAAATATACCTAGTGTGCAAATAGAACAGGTGCGGTCATATGGCCCAGGATCTCCTGAGTGGCGCCGCCCAAAATCATTTCTCTCAGTCTGCTGTGACCATAGGCTCCCATGACAAGCATGTCAGCGTTGTAATCGACAAGCGCATCCAGAAGAGCATTACCGACACCAACATCCGGCCAATGACCAACTTTAATGTCGACCGTTGCCCCGTGGCGTTCCAGAAACCGTTTGGCTGCTTCATTCCCTTCGCTTTGATCTGTCGTCGGGTTGACATTCAGCAACGTAACTTTGGTGGCCTTTTCCAGGAACGGAACAGCTCCATGGAGGGCTTTGGCGGCCTCGCGGGTATTGTTCCACCCGATCAGAATATGTGAACCGAAAGACTGGAAATTGCCAGCATATGGAACTGCCAGAACCGGGCAGGAGCATCCGACAACCAACTCATCAGCCAGAGACTGATACTGAGCCATTGAATCGTCATCCGGATCAACCTGACCAATGATCACCAGATCAGATGTCATGGCATGCTTGGTTAAAATATCAGGCGCGTACCCTTCTTCCTCAAGGGTAGAGACGGCAACATTATCGGCATCGGCCTTTGCTTTGAGCCGTGCCGCCGCCTTCTTGGCGTTCTCGGTTTCAATACCGCGCGTGCGTTCTACGAATTCCGGCGGAATATACCCCATAAAAGATGTCGGCGGGGTAACCGGTGTTATCGTGTATAATCCGATGACATGTGCGTCATTCTCAACAGCCAGGCTGAGCGCCACTGCCATCCGGGAATCCAGTTTTTCATCGTTTGTCAAATGAAGCAGAATGGTTTTAATAGACATGGTCATGTACCTCGCTTCGTGTCTGTTTCACTGTTGATCCATACATACGATATTGTTTGGCGGGGCGAATTGATCTGGAACAAATGCCTCCAATTCTCCTTTTTTCTCTTTTATTAATATGGAGGCTGACCCTGACGCAGGCAACGTGCCGAAAATGATAGGCCCGGGCGTTAAAAACAGATACTGTTGG
>DIYE01000374.1:1738-15882 GCA_002428885.1 Alphaproteobacteria bacterium UBA6062 | reverse complement strand
TGGTTGTGGCGGCTCAGCAATCCGGAGATTTGCGTGCCGATCTTCCCTCTGGTTGGATTGCCGGAATGTTCGATTATATCGCAATCACCGCCAATACATCATTAAACAGAGGCGTTGTTGCGGAGCGGGATATCTATAAGGTCAGCTGGGATACGCTGATGAACGGCGTCTCGCCGAAAAAACTGTTCTGAAACTTTAAAGCCGCTGCAAAAAAAGTGAGAGCAACCTTTTGACCGGTAACTCTCACGATCTGGATGTTCTTAGAAGCGTGACCTATAGCAGCTCTTCTGCAGGCTCCATTACATCACTGACTTCAGTATTTTCCATATAACGGGCTTCTTCATTATCAAAAGCCATCACCGGCGGGCTTGGATTTTTATTAAACATCAGACGGAAAACATCCGGTCTGGAATAGTGACCGCATGGATCTGCCGCTGCTTTGCCGATGGCAATCATATTAAGATCAATGTCGGCGATAACCAGTCCTTCCTCATCCGGGGCGAGATTTTCTCCGAGGGGGGAGCCATCCGGTCCAAAAATACGGGCATAACCGCCACCTTTTTTGAGGAGTTGCTGCTTTACCGGGGTGTCGCAGAGGAATTCAATCATTTCCTCTGAAACAGTGGCGCATGCCGCCAACACAAAACACTGCCCTTCGACCGCATATATCCGGCTTGCGGCCGTGTTGACCTCAGGGCCCAGTGCATAGGCTCCTCCTTCATAGACAGAAAAGCTTGGCCATGCTGCGACATGTATTTGTTCATTTTGGGAGAACATAGCGTATTTGTTAAGCGGCTGGATATGTTCCCAGCAGCATAGGGCGCCAATGCGGCCAAGCTCTGTATCATGAACAACCATATCGCTGCCGTCACCTTCAGCATAAACAGTTCGTTCCACATGTGTTGGTTTCAATTTGCGACGGCGGGAAATGACTTTACCGTCGGCTCCATAATGCCATTGCCCCATATAGAGTGTTCCATTGACATTCCATGATAAACCCATGACCACGTGAATTTGATTATCTTTCGCTGCCTGAGCCAGGCGTTTGTCCTGTTCGCTCCCTGCAACAATGGAATTGGCAACATATTGAGGCACCAACGGCATATACATCGCGGTCGCATCCAGCCAGATATACCATGGATATCCCGGCAACCAGGTTTCAGGAAATGCAATAATCTTTACCCCTTTAGAGGCGGCCTCTTCAATCAGCGTGATCGCTTTGTCGACACTTGCATTCAAATCAAGAAAGACAGGGGCAGCCTGAACGGCTGCTGCTTTAAATGAACTGGTCATGATGTTCTCCTCCCGAGGTTTGCATTTTGACGCAAAGGATAACATCCGGTTCATTTTATGATTTCTGTTCCAGGCGGAAAAAATGTCGATATTAGGCGGGAATGCCGAAAGTTTTCTTGGAACAGGCGATTTGTGTTAAACTATCTGAGGAGGTTCGTGGCACTGATGACGTTATTGCTAAGTACCAACAGCGTTAGCCGGAAGGATAGATTTGCATTTTGGCGTGAAGCTGTTTGCGAAACCTATGTCATGCTGGATTGCCGGTCCGAGCATTCGGAAGGGTTTAGCGGTGAGATCCTGCTGAATCGATTGTCTCGTCTTTCGACCTCCTTTGTTTCGGGTGATCAACAGTTGGTGCAACGCCGAAAGCGCGATATCTCCCGTTCCAGCGAAGAGAGTTTTCTGGTCAGCCTGCAATTGGCCCGTGATGGGGTCATCAGCCAGTGCGGTCGCCAGGCTCATCTTAAGCCCGGTGATTTTACACTTTATAGCAGCACCGATCGTTACAGCATTGATCTGCCTGACAGTTTCCGGCAGTTGGTTGTGCAAATACCCAGAGATGAGCTTATACATCGCCTGCCGACAGCAGATTTGCTCACCGGTATCCGTGTTTCCGGGAAAAGTGCACTTGGCAGCGTTATTAATGACAGTGTTCTGAGACTTGTCAGTACAATTGATCAATCCAGTGATACTGTTCAACAATGCATTCAGGACTCAATTATCGATTTATTCGTTACAGGCTTGGCTTCACTTCAGGAGACGAAGTACGAACTCTCCAGGCCTGAGCAGCAGATTATTCTTCGAGCTGACGCGATTATTCACGCCAATCTCCACAAGCCGGATTTTGACCGGGAAGCTCTGGCCAGGGCAATGGGAATGTCAGTGCGCCGCCTGTCGGAAATTTATCAGAATGATAAAAGATCAATTTCTGCAACTATTCGGGACATGAGAATAAGCAAGGTAGCAGCAGATCTTAAGGATCACCGTTATTTAAACCAGACAATCGGTGATATTGCCTTTAGATGGGGGATCGAAAATCCGCAACGCCTTATACGGAATTTCAAGGACAGATATGATATGACACCTCGCGAGTTCCGGAGGCTACATAGCAGATAGAAAGGGTTCTCAGTTTCCTGTTTAGTCTGTCTCATCCAGATCGGACAAGGTATCAATCATTGTCAGAATAGAATTCCGGACAGACTGATCGTCAATTCTTGAGAAAGAACGGACGAGTTCGAGGGTTTCGCGCTTTGCCGCCGGGTCCTTGCGAAGATCCGGACCTTCGCTGGTAATACCGTTGGCCACCATGGCTTCTTCCAGCTCCTCAAAGAAATATGTGACCGGTACGTCCAGAACTTTGGCCAGATCATAAAGACGGCTTGAGCCAATCCGGTTGCTGCCTTGCTCATATTTCTGGATTTGCTGAAAAGTCAAGCCCAGGGCCTGGCCCAAATCCGTTTGGCTCATTCCCAGGAGTGTTCTTCTCATCCTGAGTTTTTTGCCGACATAAATGTCGATACGATCAGGGGCACCGTCCGTATTATCATTCCGAAAATTAATCATTCGTCCCAGATATCTTCCCAAATTGCCCTGTTTGCGAGAATGTCCCGCAGATTTATTTATCGTAACGTTCCGTTACTTTTATAGGGATTGAGGAATATCTTTGATTTATTAAGAAATTTATAATGCTCGGAGAGCGCTTACATTAAGCCGAGGGATTTAAGGCTGGTATTTTCTGTGGCGCTGACGATCAGATGATCATGGATGCGGATATTCAGGGCTGCCGCCGCCGACATGATTTCCTGTGTCATACTGATATCCGCCTTGGAGGGCGTTGTGTCCCCGGAGGGATGATTGTGAACAAGGATCAGGGAGGTCGCGCCGATCTCCAGGGCTCGTTTTACCACTTCCCGCGGATAGACGGCTGTATGATTGACAGTACCCGATTGCTGGATTTCGTCGGCAATAAGGTGATTTTTGTTATTGAGGAAGAGGATCCTGAAATGCTCGACCTCCTTTCGTCCCATAGCGCCCTGACAGTATTCGAGCAACGCCTGCCAGGAGCTGAGGACATTTTTTTTCTCAACTTTCGATCTGAGCAGTCTCTCTCCCAGGACTTCGCCAACTTTAAGGGTGGCTACGGATGCGTCAGCGACACCCTTGACTTTCATCAGTTGCTCTCTGGATGCGCTCAAAACGCCGGATAAGGAGCCAAACTCGTGTATCAGTCTTTTGACAATCGGTTTGGTATCTATTCTGGAAGAGGCGGCATAGAGCAACATCTCCAGTATTTCATTGTCACTTAGGCTTTGAGCGCCTGCCTCAAGGACTTTAGCCCGCATTCTGCCCCTATGACCTTTGGCAAGATCTTTATCAGAAAGAGGGGCTGACGTTTTTTCCTCAACGCCATAATGCAGGTCTGCGGGCTTGATGATGTCTCCTTTGGCATCAGTAAAACTCGCCGGACTTTCTCTAACCCTCTGGTCAGCGAACATATCAGATGGTGTCGATGCTGCGTCTTTGATTATTTCCGGATCAGAGGTCATAAGGAGGCTTGGTCAAACCTTTGGGAGAGAGGGTGAAGATCTCACAGCCGTCTTCCGTTACACCGAGAGAGTGTTCGAACTGGGCGGAAAGGGAGCGGTCCTTGGTAACGGCCGTCCAGCCATCATCGAGAACCTTGACCTGCCATTTACCGTGATTAATCATCGGTTCAATGGTGAAGAACATACCGGCCCTCAGTTCAATACCTTCTCCCGGAGTACCGTAATGGACGATATTAGGAACATCGTGAAAAACCTGCCCCAGCCCATGCCCACAAAAGTCGCGAACAACAGAGCAGCGTTTGCTTTCCGCATAGGATTGAATAGCATAGCCGATATCACCGGTTGTTGCGCCGGGTTTGACAACGTCGATAGCCCGCATTAGGCATTCATAGGTCGTGTCAATGAGCCGACTTGCCTTGACACCGGCTTTTCCGGCAACATACATGCGGCTGCTGTCGCCATGCCAGCCATCCAGAATAGCGGTAACATCAATATTGACGATATCACCATTGTTTAGTTTTTTAGCGCCCGGAATGCCATGGCAGACAACGTGATTTACGGATGTGCAGATTGACTTCGTGAAACCGCGATAGCCAAGGGGAGCGCATATACCGCCGCGCTCTGTAATGAAGTTATGAGCCAAGGTATTCAGTTCTTCGGTCGTCACACCCGGTACAACATGCTCTGTTATCATATCCAGCGTTTGTGCAGCGAGCTGACCGGCTTTTCGCATGCCTTCAAAGCCTTCGGGGCCATGCAATTTGATCACGCCGTTATTCTGCTGGGGTGCTTCTTTGCTGTCGATATACTTCATAGGTCTCGGTCACTATATTATTTTAACGTTATATCACACTCAATCATAAAAAAGATAGAGGTAAATCTATTCTACTATCGGGATGGATTGCCTGATTGTAATGCCTTCGGATGATATATTGCAGTCATAGCAATAAACTTCAACACCTCGCTGACGAGCGTCTGCAAAGGCTTCCCGATAAGCAGGGTCGATATCCGCTGCAAGGGTAAAGCGTTCACAATCCATCCTTTGAACCAGGTAGAACATAGCGGCCCTGTGGCCATTTTCAACCATGTTTGCAAGCTCTCTCAGGTGTTTTGTCCCGCGGCTGGTGACGGCATCGGGAAATTCAGCGATACCATCCTGTCGGCTCAGTGTGACGCTTTTCACTTCTACATAACACTCCGGTTTTTTGCCGCTCGAAAGCAGAATATCAATGCGGGACTTTTCGCCGTATTTTACCTCGTTACGGATGGTTTCATATCCTGTTAGAGCTTCGATCCGGTTGTTTCTGATCGCTTCAGTGACAATCTTGTTGGGAAGTGCCGTATTGATCCCAACGAGAGATGTGCCGCTATCCACCAGTTCCCATGTGTATTTAAGTTTGCGCTTTGGATTATCTGAAGGGGAAAGCCAAACTTCTGAACCCGGATCTTTCAAACCCATCATGGATCCCGAATTTGCACAATGAGCCGTGATTATTTCTCCGTTTTCCAGTTCTATATCAGACAGGAAACGTTTGTACCGCTTGATCAGGGTTCCTTTTATCAAGGGAGAGGGGAAGTTCATGATGGGATCCAGGTCAGCCGCTTGCGCATAAAATGTTTACAGCCTAATCTTGTTAAAACAGGGTGTATTGATCCTGCGACAATAAGAAAGAGAATGGAAAAGCGCAAATGCCGGATTCAGTTTCCTCTTCCAGGGATATCGTAACAGCAGCCATGCTGGTGATCGGGGATGAAATCCTGTCGGGTCGAACCCAGGATAAAAACGTCTCCTACCTGGCAAACAGGCTGGGAGACGTTGGTATCCAGCTCCATGAAGTTCGGATCATCCCGGATATCGAAGCCGAAATCGTCGATGCCGTTAATCACTGCCGCCGTAAATATGACTATGTCTTTACCAGTGGCGGTATCGGACCCACCCATGATGACATTACAGCAGATTCAATCGCGGCTGCCTTCGGGGTTGGTATTGATTTCCATCCGGAAGCCATGACCATTCTGACACGGCACTACGAAACCAGCGGAATAGAATTTAATGATGCCCGCAAGAGAATGGCCCGGATCCCGGACGGGGCAGAGCTTGTCGATAATCCTGTGAGTAAAGCTCCGGGCTTCAGGCTCGGAAATGTCTTCGTTATGGCAGGTGTACCGCAGATCATGCAAGCCATGATGGACAGCATCCTTCCGGCTCTGCAGGGGGGCAGAAAAATGTTGAGCCGTTCTTTAAGCGCTAATCTTCCGGAAGGAAAAGTTGCAAATGCACTCGGTGCTCTGCAGGAGAAATACCCGGATGTTTCCATGGGATCCTATCCCTATTTCCGACAGGGCAATGTGGGAACAAATCTGGTCCTTCGGTCCATTTATCAGGATAAATTGGAAGGTGCCTTTTCTGATTTAAAAGAGATACTTGTGCCGTTTAATTGCGATATTACAGAAACAAGCTAAGGCTAAAAGTACAGCCTTAAGGGGTCCTGACCCTGGATCTTGTTTCTGATTGCGGAGAACAATAATGAAAACAGTACCGCAACTCATTGATTATACGATAAAAAAATTTGCAAATAGAACAGCAATCGTTGATCGCGATGTTCCTATTACCTATAGCGATCTTGCCAGCCGTTCCGCAAAACTTGCAAATGGTCTTTCGGGGATTGGTATTGAGAAGGGAGATCGGGTCGGTCTCTGGCTTCCCAATATAACCGCTTATATCGAGGCCTTTCTTGCCTGTGCCTCCATCGGGGCCATTGTCGTATCCGTTAATACCAAATTCAAATCCTTTGAAATGGCGGATATCGTCTCGCGATCCGGGTGTAAATGCCTGATCCTATGGCCCGATTTCAAGAATATCCCATTTCTGGATATTCTGTCTGAAGTACCGCCTGGCGGGCTTGCGGAATTGAGAAATGTTGTCCTTTATTCGGAACAGGCGGGTAAAACCGACATTCCGGACTGTCTCCAGGATAAGCAGATTTATCAGTTCTCTGATCTTCCTGCAGGGCAACAGAGGAATGTAGATGCCATCAGTCCAGAGGATGGCATCGTTATTTTTACCACCAGCGGAACAACGGGAAAGCCGAAATTCGTCCTACACTCCCATGGCAGCACCGTTCAACATGCCTTTGAAGTTGCTCAGTATTTTGGATATGCCAATAGGGATTGCCGAATGCTTCAAGCCATACCGCTTTGCGGAACGTTTGGACTGACCCAGGCGATTGCCGGACTGGCGGCCGGGGCGACTATCTATTCACTCCCTGTTTTTAACCCGGAGGAAGCCACCCGGTTGATCCGGGAGCATCGGGTAACCGATATGAACGGTTCCGATGATATGTTTTCTATGATCCTGGAAACTTCAAAAGAGGAAATTCCTTTTCCAAGTCTTAAGCGGGGTGGATTTGCGGCTTTTAATCCCGCGTTGAAAAATATCGTTGAACAGGCAGAAAACAGAGGCGTTCGTCTGTTTGGACTTTGGGGGATGAGCGAGGTTCAGGCTCTGGTGGCCTATCAGGATCCGATGGCACCAGCAGAACTGCGTAAGCGGGCCGGCGGGACGTTGTTGTCTCCTACGGCAAAGATACGGATAACGGATCCTGAGACCGGAAAAACCCTGCCCAGGGGAGAGAACGGCGAAATCGAGATCCGGACCATCAGTCAGATGTCAGAATATTTTTTGAACGAGGATGCGACCAAAAAATCCATTACCAAAGACGGCTATGTTAAAACAGGAGATCTTGGATATCAGGAGGGCGATAGAGGTTTTGTTTTCCTGAGCCGCATGGGGGATGTTCTTCGCCTGGGAGGGTATCTGACCGATCCGGTGGAAATAGAAGCCTGTCTTCAGGAACTCGAAGAGGTGCATCAGGCGCAAGTCGTTGGCGTGGAGACAGCGAAGGGTGTTAGAGCGTTCGCTTTTGTAACGGGGCCTGATGAGACGGCGTTTGACGAGGCGTCCATGATCGGCCACTGCAAGAATTCTCTCGCGGGATACAAGGTTCCTGTGGCGATTATGTGCCTTGATGGGTTCCCAATGACGGAAAGTGCAAACGGCCTGAAAATACAGCGCAGCAGGCTTCGCCAAGATGCTGAAAAGCACTGGAAAGAAATGAATTGATCCGGCGTGCAAATAGCACTTGTTTCGCACCCGGACTGCTATTAGGTTAGCCCTGTTGCCCGCATGGTGAAATTGGTAAACACAGTAGACTTAAAATCTGCCGTCCGTATGGACTTCCCGGTTCAAGTCCGGGTGCGGGCACCAAAGCTTTGCTGAAAGCTGCTGCTCAGGCAGCGTCGTCAGCTTTATCTTTCCCGTTCATTTGCCTGCTTTCCCAATCGAATTGTCGGCTAACTGTGACCCCTTCCGAGAACATATCCGGATTAAACGGTCGGATCTTTTCCTGATCCCGTATTTTCTTTGGCCAATCCGGGTTGGCGAGTGCTCCCGTGCCGATAGCAATAAGGTCTGAATGGCCATTACTGAGGATACGATTTGCCTCTTGCAGGTTATGAAGGCCGCCATTGGCGATTACTGGCAGGCCCGTTATATCGCGTGCGAGCCTTGGAAGGCTTTTTCCGTCGCGGGTCAAGCACCCATGATCAAAGCCCTGTCCCTCGCTGGCGAAATGAATATAGTCAGCTCCTGCCTTTTTCAGTAAGGCAAAGATGACTTTTCCGTCTTCGATCCCGCCGGGCCACAGATAGTCAAAATCGTTGACCTTCCCCTGGGAGAGACGGATCCCGACAACGCAGGAGTTCGAGACTGCCTCCTTGACAGCTTTTACAATCTCGACGCCAAGGCGGCATCTGTTTTCCAGTGATCCGCCATACTGATCTTCCCGGGTATTGGAGTAATCGGTTAAAAACTGGTCCAGCAGGTAGCCGTTTGCGCCGTGAATTTCCACACCGTCAAAGCCGGCCTGCACTGCCCGATTGGCGGATGTTATAAAACCGTCAATAACATCGTCGATTTCTGATGGATTCATTGCCTGGGGCAGGGGGAAGCGGCCCTGTTTTTTGCTGTAACCTTCCAGCATATGGCGCATTGGCGGAACAGATGAGGGCCCTCTTGTATTTGACAGATGTTGAGACAGCGCACCAGCATGCATGAGCTGCAGAAAGATCTTGCCGCCTGCATCATGAACCGCAGCAACGACTTTTTGCCATCCTGCCTGTTGTTCGTCTGTCGTGATGCCGGGTTGATTGGGATAGCCTTGTGAGAAAAAGCGATCGGTGTAGGTTCCCTCAGCGATAATCAACCCAAAACCACCTTCTGCGTATCGTCGGTAATAGGCTGCCATTTGATCCGTTGGAATACCGTCGCCGTTCGTGCTGACGCGGGTCATAGGCGCAACGACGGCACGGTTGTCGAAGGACGTATGACCAAGCATTGTGTTTTCAATTAACAGGTTGTCCAAACTCATTTGTGCATCTCCAGAATTAAAATCACTGGCAGCACCTTATAGAACAGCGTCATTTTACATAAGTATGCACATTAATGTACTATACATACATAATATATACTGTAAGAGAAATAAGAAGGAAGAAAACCTATGCCGGATATAACTGACAGGCCTTGCCCGACGGAAACCGCTCTTGATCTGATTGGCGGGAAATGGAAAGGAATGATCCTTTACTATCTTTGCACGGAAACACGGCGTTTTAATGAACTGATGCGTCTCATACCCAATATCACTCAACGGATGCTAACCAAGCAACTTCGGGACCTGGAAGCCAACAATATTGTTCACCGGGAGGTGTATCCGGAAGTTCCGCCAAAGGTGGAATATTCGCTGACGCCCCTTGGGAAAACACTTGAGCCTGTTATCCGTGGTCTCGAAAGATGGGGGAATGATTATCTGGATAGTAGAGAAAATAACGGAATCCAGACATAACGCTGTTATGTTCCCCTGAAATAACAATGTTATGGTGAGGTTTGGTTTTTATTTATTATTTGAAAACAATGAAATAACGGGCTCTTCTTAAATATTACCTGACTTTATCGGATTTTAAGTTTTGAAGCTTATTGTTGCGGTGGGTTCCCCGATAGCTGAAAAATTAACCATATAGAAGACACAGTCAGATGGCAATCAATCCTGTCAGTTCCGGATCCGATATTGAATGCAGGGATCAGATCCTTGAGACAGCCGGAGATTTGTTTGAAACGAAGGGGATGCAAAAAACCACCGTTCGGGAAATCGCAAGGCGGGCCGGTTATACGACGGGAGCTGTGTACTTTCATTTTGCGAACAAAGAAGCTATTTACTTTCAAATTCTGTTGTCCTTTGCCAGTGACTTGAAAGAGCAGGTGAAGAAAGCCTCAGGTGAGAAAAGTGATCCTTTTTCTGCGGTAATGGCCGGCTTTCTGGCGTATGTCCGCTTCTTTGATGACAAGCCCGGAGAGCTTTGTTTATCCCTGATCAGCAACAGCAATAACCTGGCGGCGCAAGAAATGGCTGTCATTGCGCAGGAATTTACAGAGATCCGACGATGCTTTTCCGGTCACATCTCACGGTTTGGTATTGATCCATCCAAAGCGGAACTGGAAACAAACGTCCTGATGGGGGATATGGTCGGCCTGGTTCTGACGCTCAGTCAAAAAGGTCCGGGCATCAGACAACCGGATACAGACAGAATGACGGCAGTGCACCTTGAGCGTCTTGGGGAAAGAATGCTGTCACTGGTTCGGCAAACCGAGACCTAAAGTCATCAGAGACTGACACTGGTTTCCGCCAGGCGAATGAACGGCGCTTTGGCACCTCCGATGTCGTCTATCTTTTCTTAAGAAAATGACCGTAAAATTCGCGTAGTAATTTCCTGGTCTGTCTGTAAAATTCATTTATAATTTCTGTCTAATAAACAGGATTTCGACGTGCATCTGAAAAGTCTTATTTTTCCGGGCGTTTTGCTGCTGGTAATGACATGGGTAAGCACAGCTTCTGCTGATGATAAAGAGGCACAAGCAGAGGCATTGGTGCAGGATCTCATGCATGTCGCGACCGATATTCTATCTGATCAGGGAGGATCATTGCTTGATCGGGAAACGCAGTTTCACGATATCGTACGGGAAAAATTTGACTTTCATTTTATCTCTACACTGGTAGCGGGGAAATATTGGGCACAGATGACAGAGGCTCAGAAAAGCGAATTTCAGAAACTTTTCTCTGATTTTTTCCTTAAATCCTATGCACCCTTACTGGGAGGGTATCCCGGCGATAATACGGTTCTATTGTTCGTTAAACGCTTTGGCTTGAAAGACGTATATGTGCAGACTGAAATCAGACGAAAGAAAAGAAGAACCGTCCGCTCTGACTGGCGGATCAGGGATGTCGCCGGCATGTCACGTATCATCGATCTCGCCGTCTCGGGCACCAGCGTCGGCTTTTCCCATAAGGCGGGGTTCCAGCGTGTCATCGAAAAACGGGGCATCGAAGGATTGCTTGGCCTTTTGCGATTAAGAGCGGAGCAAGTGGCAGCACAAAGATGAAAAGCCTCCTTCCAAAAATACAAAAATATGTGACCTGTATTTTCGGGATTGTTCTTCTCTTATCCATATCGGCCTGTGGGCGAGCAACCAATCCAGCCTTAACAGAGGCCTCCAGTCTTTATGAAAAAGGATATTTTGCCGATGCCTTTGACATCTGGCACAAGGAAGCTCAGGCCGGTGTTGCGGAAGCACAGTTTAATCTGTCGACACTCTATTATTCCGGGAAGGGCGTCGATAGAGATACAGCAAAGGGATATGACTGGCTCTCGAAAGCGGCGGACCAGGAATATGCCCCAGCTCTGCATAATATGGCCCTTCAGCTTCTGGAAAGAGAGAAAACGAAATCTGCATTTGATTATCTTGTCAAAGCTGCCGACCAGCATTTCCCGGCTTCTTTATATACGCTCGGAAAATTCCATCAGGCTGGCCTCGAAGGTCGGGAGGAACCTGAACTTGCCTTCAGATATATCTCCAAGGCAGCCGCTATGGGATTTGATAAGGCACAATATAACCTCGGTAAGATGTACCGCGATGGATATGGTGTAAAAAGAAGCGAAACCACGTCAACAGCATGGTTCAAGAGAGCGGCTTTTCAGGGATACAAAAAAGCCCAGGCGAAACTTGTGAGCCGCTATTTTAAAGGACGGGGTGTTTCCGTTGACACAGTCGAGGCCCTGAAATGGTATTTGATATCTGGTAAAGGCAACGTTTTGGATGGAGACATAAAACCATTTTTGTCACATATGACACCTGAGGAAAAGAAACGCGCTGAGAAGGCGGCAAAATCTTTTACGCCGATCAGGGAATAACCTTCCAAAGATAAGGCGTTGTTTTTTGGAATCCAGTGCGGCCTATTGGGCATAATAAGGGGAACGCAGATACAAAAAAATCCCTGAAACGGGATGTTTCAAGGATTGAGTGGTGAGCCCGACAGGATTCGAACCTGTGACCCACTGATTAAAAGTCAGTTGCTCTACCAACTGAGCTACGGGCCCACTATCAAGTTTTTGCAGCGACCAGTGGTTTAACGAAAACCCCACATCGTCGCGATGCGGCTGCAACATAGGGGGGTCTTCTGCATAGGTCAAGCGGCTTTTTCACATTTTTTTTAGACAAGTGAATTTTCTTTATTTATCAGGAAATGCTATATGAAACAGGTTCTTTATGGAAGCCGCCGTGAAGACATTTAACTGGTCAGAATATTAACTGTAATGAGAGAATTTATGCGCCTGCCTTTCCTTGTCAGATGCCTTATGGCTGTCACCCTGATCGGCCTGTTTGCGTTACCTTTACGCGCCGCCGATATTAAAGATCCTGAGAATACCCTGTTGCTTGATCTTGAATATGGTCGGGTGACGATTGAAATGATGCCCACAGTTGCGCCTAAGCATGTGGCGCGTATTAAAGATTTGGTTCGTCAGAAATTTTACGATGGACATAAATTCCACCGGGTTATTGACGGCTTCATGGCACAGACAGGAGATCCAACCGGTACTGGTCGGAGCGGGTCTGGCAAAAAACTACGGGCTGAATTCTCCAATATCCCCCATAGCCGCGGGATCGTCTCCATGGCCCGTGCCAGAAACCCCAACAGCGCAGACAGTCAGTTTTTTATTGTCCTGGAAGATTCCAATCACCTGGATGGAAAATACACCATCTGGGGCAAGGTTCTGGAAGGTATGGAATTCGTCGATATGATCCGTAAGGGCTACGGACAGGGCGGTACGGTTCGCAATCCGGACATTATTGTATCCCTGAGGGTTGCTGCTGACGTCCAGTAAAGCGGCTTATTCAGACATTAAAAAAAGGGGCTGCCGTCGCAGCCCCTTATTAGTTTCGGCAATGATCGGTCAAATACAGCGACCGCCATCCACTTCCAGTGCGACACCAGTAATAAAAGAAGCTTCATCGGATGCCAGCCAAAGGGCTGCATTGGCAAGATCACGCGGCGTATTCATCCGTCCCAGCGGAATAGTGGAGACAAATTTGTCGCGGATTTCCTGGGTATCCACTCCTCCCATAAACTCAACGGTCATGCCTGTCTGGGCAATAACCGGGCAGAGGGCATTAACGCGAACCTGCTGCGGTGCCAGTTCGACAGCCATGGCTTTGGTCATGGTCAGAACCGCACCTTTACTGGAGTTATACCAGACAAGGCCCGGACGAGGGCTGAGAGCGGCTGTAGAGGAGATGTTGATAACATTACCGCCGCCCTGTTCGAGCATGACAGGAACAACAGACTGGGTTGTGAGATAGATGCTTTTGACATTGACTTCATAGATCTTTTCAAATGTCTCTTCATCCACATCAAACATGGAGCCGTTGCGCTGCGGCATACCGGCATTGTTGACCAGGATATCGATCCGACCATAACTGTCCAGGGAGGCCTTTGTCATAGCCTGGACATCTTTTTCGCTGGAAACATCAGTAACATTGACGATGGCTGTACCGCCTTTTTCGGTGATATCGCCTGCGACGCGCCTGGCGGCTTCCTCATTGATATCACTGACAACGACCTTAGCGCCTTCTTCGGCAAAACGAAGAGCCATTCCTTCACCAAATCCTGAACCGGCCCCTGTAATAATGGCGACTTTGTTTTCCAGTCTCACGTCTTTCTCCTCAGGAAAGTGGAATTGCCCGATTTCCAATGTGAAATCGGGTAAAATTAATTTGAATTCAAACAATATACGGAGAGCGATCCCAGATCAAGCGGCGGAGCGTTCAACCCGTTCGCTTGGCAGGTTGATGGTGACGGATGTTCCTTCGCCGTAAACACTGCTGATTTCCAGCCGCCCGCCATGAAGTTCCATCAG
>DIYE01000374.1:0-1666 GCA_002428885.1 Alphaproteobacteria bacterium UBA6062 | reverse complement strand
CCCGCCATGAAGTTCCATCAGGTTTTTTGAAAGAGGCAGGCCAAGGCCGGTACCGTTATATTTGCGGGTCAGTTCGCTATCGACCTGCACAAACGGCGTCAGGGCTTTCGGGATATCTTCTTCACGGATGCCGATACCGGTATCGGTCACTGTCAGCGAGAGAGAGCTATCCGGCAAAATTTCACTGGAAATTTCAATGGAGCCCTTTTGCGGCGTAAATTTAATCGCGTTGGACAACAGGTTAATAATGACCTGTTTGAGCATCTTGGAATCACCCAGCACAACAGTTGAACGGCCTGTAAATGTATTGCGGATATCAACCTGGGCCTTTTCTTTCTGCGGCGTCAGAAGCCTGACGCATTCATCGACAAGCATATCCAGTTCAATATTGCTATCGACCAGTTTTTGGGTGCCTGCCTCGATTTTTGAAAGATCGAGAATATCATTGATCAGATCAAGTAAGTGGATACCGCTGGCATGAATATCGGATGCGTATTCGATATATTTTTCAGAACCGATTTTTCCGAAGATCTCGTTTTTGATAATTTCCGAAAAGCCGATGACGGCATTGAGCGGCGTCCGCAGCTCATGGCTCATATTCGCCAGGAATGTCCCTTTTAGCTGTGATACATATTCTGCTTCTTCTTTTGCCTTTTGCAGAATTTCCTGCGCTTTGGTTTGTGTTGAAATATCCCTGATAATAAGCTGCATCACCGGACGATCTCCGTAGAGAAGGGCGGTCGCTTCGAGTTCTACATCCGTATTGGGGCCATATTGGTGGATAATTTTCGATGTTGCCGGTGCAATATTATCGCCTGCCTGCAGGTGATCGCAGTTTCCAAAATGATCGGCCAGCATATCATGATCGGCAATCGGGAAATATCGTTTGACCGCGTTACCAATGAGGCTGTGTAGATCTTTTCCTCCCAACAGCTTGATCGCCGCTTCATTGGCGAAAATGATGAGTCCGTCTTTTTGCACCAATATAGCATCTGGCGACAGTTCAACCATTCTACGGTAGCGCTTTTCACTTTCCTGCAGCACATGCTGGGCGGACCGGGTAATGGTGACATCTGTATAAGTACAGATAAAGCTGCCGTCAGGCAGCGTCGATTGCTGTATCTCGATAATCTTGCCGCTTTTCGTTTTACGCTCAATTTTGACAAGCACGTTATCTTGTAGGGATTTTATGGCCAGGGCGGCATAGTTTTCCGGATCATTTCCCACATCTTCATAGACGTCAAAATTAGCCTCCAGGAGCTGCTGCATATGGATACCGGCGAAAATCGTATCTTCGCTTATATCCATGATATCCAGATAATTCTTGTTCCAGCTGATGACCCGTAAAGTACTGTCATAAACACAGATACCGATAGGAACATTCTCGTAAATGGACGTTAGCAGGGAGCTTTTCTCTGTAAGTTCCTGCTGCTTTTCAGCCTGCCTGGTAATGTCCCTGATAATGGAAACCATTCCGCGATCATGGGTGTTTCGTTCCGTAACCTGGATAAGATTGCCATTGGGCAAGTGCCATTCAATATTGCCTCGTGGACTGACCTTTTTGCGGTTTAAGGCCTGTAAGTGGGTATCTAGCTTCGCCTGTTGCCGCGAATCCTTGAACCATGCCCGGACCGCTTCCGTCAATTCCCGCCGGTCTGCGCCGGCA
>DIYE01000313.1 GCA_002428885.1 Alphaproteobacteria bacterium UBA6062 | reverse complement strand
GGAGAAGTATTTCCTCAAATGGCGAGTGTGATCGCTTCACCGATCACACGCCTGTGAAGGGTTTTGGTTCGGAGTGTGTTCCCCATCACTAGCATTCGTTTCTCTGAAACATATATGAGTGCCAGTCTCGAAACCGAATTCAGGAAACTCTTGTTATGGGCCGCTTTACCCTTGCCTTTCTGGGCCTTCTGCTCAGCTTTGTCATTGCAACCAATGTCTGGGCAACGGATTTCGGCACCGTTTACCAGGATGCAAAAATCCAGAATGCTGTTATTGCGCCCTTGCCCGATACGGGATCAGGCAAGCTGGTTCTGCGCTTTAACCTGACCAATACGGCGGTTGATAAACTGACGATTACCGGTGTCAGAGGTGACCTGCATGATGCATCCCATATCATGGCGGAACTTGGCCCTGATAAATTTGTCGAACTGGATTCTCTATCCATCCTAAGTGAAGAGCAACTTGATATGGCATCTGCCGGCATTCATATCGAACTGGACAATCTTCGTCTCCCTGCCGGGCCGGATAGAACCGTTACCCTTAACCTGGTACTCCTGAACGGTGAAATGCCCTTTAAAGCGCGGCTGGTCGATGCCACTCACTGATGAGAGTGTGTTTGACATTTCTCCTCAAAGCTCGCTAATGTGTGCGGGCATTCCTTGTATGCATCCTGTCCGCGGAAAGGGCCTCGCCCGGCAAGGTTGAAGAAATTCTATAGCTCATCATACGATTTCTTGGCGTCTGGCGGATACGGCAATCAAAGGAAACTCGTATGCAGAATATTGACGATGCCGCTATTGTCAGCGTGCAAATCTCTTCCCTTCCCGAGAAAAGTGATAGACAGCTTGAACTAAACCTGGAGGCCGAAAAACTCCTTCAGCAGTACCAGACCGGTCAACAGGCTGCCATTGAATTGTTTAAAACCCATCATCCGGCTGGAAAACAGGAGGGTTTTTCTCCTGCCCTCCTGGATGCGCGCCAGGTCATCATGTTTCGAAATATGAATGGTCAATCCCTGTCCCTCGAACGATTAAAAAAATCAGCGAAAAAACTCCTGAGGGATTTTGAAGCTGGCGACGCAGTTGCCCGGCACCGCATCAGCAGCCTTCATCCAAAAGCCAGGACCGGAACCCGCCCACCCAGCGAAATGTCCCTGGTTGATATGCAGCACGTCCTGGCTCTTGAAAACGGGTTTGCAAGCTGGCCAAAGCTTAAGCATCACCTGCAGGATATGAACAGAAATGCGCGCCTGATCAAGGAAGGAAAAGCCTTCGGAACAGAGAAATGTCTTCATATACGCTGCGGGAATGACATCCGTCCCGCCCTTGAGGATGCCTCGATTAAGGGGGGGGTCCTGGAGGTTATCAACCCTTTCACCATGGGTCCGGTTCTACCTGACAGACTGGAGCCTCATTCTCTTAAGATGCGGACCGAATACCTTGAAGCAATCCTGGGTCCTTATGTTTCTGATGAAATGCGTGAAGGCACACGGGACAATCTGATCAAGGAAGAGGAAACGCTTCTCAAGCTGGGAAATGAATATGAGGAAGTCACTCTTTGGTTCGAACATGATGCCTATGATCAACTGTGCCTTGCTTATATTCTGCATCATATGGCTCGTAAAAGCCCTCGCCTTCCCTTTAAACTGAAACTGGTCCAAGTGGACCGCTTTCCCGGTATCAAGCGGTTTGTCGGAATTGGCCAAATTGGCCAGCCTGAAGGATTTGCACTTCTCTTTGAGCAGAGAATAGATATCACACCGCCAATGATTTCTTTTGGCGCTACCATCTGGGAAGCTTTTACGGACAAAGATCCGACGGCTCTTTGGGACCTGATCAGTGAACAAGGTGCGCCCCTGCCCCTGATGCAAAAAGCTTTCTGGCGGATCCTGGCCGAGCTGCCGTCTCCTCAAAACGGACTTGGCCTTACAGAACGCCTGGCCCTTGATATTATCGCAAAGGAAGGTACCCTTCTGGCTCGCCGCGCTTTCCTTTTCTCCCTGGCAGATCGGGATCCGCAACCCTATCACGGGGATATTATGTTCTATGCGACCCTCAAGTCTTTGTGGAAAGCCGATAAACCTGCTCTTGAGGTCATTGATCACCTGGATGTCTCCGGAGAGCATGGAAAGGAGGTTCTATCCCTCACCCCTTACGGAGAACAGCTTCTACATGGAAATGCAAACTGGCTGCAAGACAACGAGACCCGGAAATGGGTTGGAGGTATTGAGATCAACAGCCGTTTTTCCAGAAACTGGCACTATGTGAATGATACGGAAGGACCAAAGCTTCTATAACATCCTTCAGCTGGAATAGGCCTTGCCAACCTTCATTGCCGGACGCAGTATGCACCGTCACTCAAGCAAGGGAACCGACCGTGATCACTCTGGTAAAAAATGCGAATGTCTTCAACCCTGAGCCACTTGGCAATCGGGATATTCTGATAGCCGGGCAGAAGATTGCCGCACTGGAAGCAGACCTGACCGTAACCGGCATCCCAAATCTGACGGTTTTTGATGCCAAAGGTGCAACGGTAACACCGGGACTTGTCGATGGTCATGTTCACCTGATCGGCGGCGGCGGTGAAGGAGGGTTTGCAACACGAACACCTGAAGTCTTGCTCAGTAGTCTGATCAGGGGTGGTGTTACGACAGTCGCAGGTCTTCTGGGAACAGATTGCACTACCCGTCACGTTGCCAGTCTCTACGCGAAAACCAAGGGGCTCAACATCGAAGGCGTGACGGCTTACATGTTTACGGGCGGTTATCCGGTTCCCAGTCCTGTTGCCACCGGTGGTATCCGGGAAGATATTCTGTTTATGGACACGGTTATCGGCCTGAAAACGGCCGTGTCCGATCACCGCTCTTCCCATCCCACAACAGACGAACTCGCCCGGGCTGTAAGTGAAGCCCGAACAGCAGGCCTGACTGCCGGAAAAGCCGGTTGTGTCGTTGTTCATCTGGGAGGCAGCAAAGCAGGCTTCGCACCTCTCAGAGATCTCCTGGAGAAGACGGATATTCCGATCAGGCAGTTTATCCCGACCCATGTGAACCGCACAGAAAACCTGTTTGAGGAAGCTCTTGCCTGGACCCGTGACGGCGGCTTCATCGATCTGACGGCGGGCATTAATCCGCAAAGAGGTGCTCGCGGAAGCGTAAAGGTAAGTGAGGCCGTTGCCCGCTGCCTCAAGGAAGGATGCGACCTCTCCCGCATCTGCGTAAGCTCAGACGCCAACGGTTCTATTCCTGTTTTCGACGAGAACGGTGCTATCACAGGGGTAGGTGTCGCCGGCTTCGATCCACTCCTCTCGGAACTCCGGGATATGTGTGCCCATGAAAAACTGCCTTTGGAAATAGCTCTTCTGCCCTTTACCAAGGCAGCCGCCAATGCTCTTGGCCTTTCCGGGAACAAGGGCACACTCAGCGCCGGTATGGACGCAGATTTCCTCCTCCTGGACGAAACTTTAAACCTCACTCACATGATGGCCAAAGGCAAAATGCTGATGGAAAATCAGGAATTGTTGGTCAAAGGGACGTTTGAGACGTGAGATTAATGGATCGTTCGCTAGCTCGAATAAATGCCTTCAATTATTCCCGGTAAAAGCAACATGTTATCGAAGGTTCTTACATTGAGTTGGTGGGGAATTGACCTGGTTTTCACATACTGCAAAACAGTCATGTTAGCAGCTAGTCCAGCCTGGACACCGACTGGGCTATCTTCAATGACAATACACCTTTCGACAGGAACCTTCATTGAGGACGCTGCATGCAGAAAAATATCCGGAGCGGGCTTCCAGGAATTGATGTCATAAGAACTATAAATATTCTCATCAAAATAAACATCCAGCCCAGTTGTTTTTAATGCGTGCCGGATTTTTGAAACAGGACCGCTTGATGCAACGCATTTTTTATAGGGGATGGATTTCAACGCTTGCGAAACATTATGATTTTCTATGAGTTCTTCGGAAAAAAGCTGCTTAACTCTAGCGCGATAATGTGTCTCAAAATCCTGAGATAGCTTACGCCCAATATCGGCTTCTAAGTCTTGTAAAATGCGCTCAAGTTTCCGGCCCCGATTAATCGAAATAAGATCGTTCAAAGAATAGCTGATATCTGGAATTAATTCTATGAAAGCTTGATTGCATAGAGTTTCGCTGTCAACTAGCGTATCATCCAAGTCAAATATGATACACCTATCCTGGTGAGCTATTGTTTTAGGTTTACGCAAATTCAATCAACTTTCCCTGCCAGCCATTCCATAACTTGACGAACAGCCAGCCTTTGTTTTTTTTCCTTTTGAAGGATAAGCCAGTAAAAATCCGGAATCTCAATATCGCAATCCAGGAAAGGGGCTATCAGAGTGCCGGCATTCAGGCTTTCTTCTGCCAGCCTGGCGGGAGCAAGGGCGACGCCTAGTCCTTGTTCTGCAGCTCGAAGGACAAGATCAGAAGATGTAAAACGAGGGCCGGAACGGGTATCCAGATCTCGTATCTGATAGCGGCCTTGCCAGATTTTCCAGGAAAGATTGGCATCCCGGTCATGAAGCAGTTTCAATTGGTTTAAAGCCTCTAAATCTGCCGGTTTTCCATTATTCTCCCAATAGGCAGGGCTCATCACGGGACGTAATATCTCACTCATTAATGGAAAACAGTCTACATCTTTCCAAGGCCCCTTTCCCATTCGAAGGCTAAGATCGGCGCCGCTTTCTTCGGGCGATTTCCGGCGCTGATCGACAAGGACGGATATTTCCAGACGTCGCCCCTTTTCATCCATGGAAGCGAGACGCGGCAACAGCCAGCGCACAGCAATGGAAGAGATTGTTTCTATAATGACTGTATTGGGGTTCTGGTTTTCCTTAAGGGACAGAACCGCGCTTTCCAGATGGCTCATGGAGGCCAAGACTTCCCGGCCCAGTTTCTCCCCTTCCGCCGTAAAGCCGAGCCGCCTCACCCCTTCCTGTTTTTCGAGCAAAGGAATATCCATCCAGGCTTCCAGTTCCTGAAGATGACGGCTGACGGAAGAATGTGTAATAGCAAGCAGTCGGGCAGCGGGCCGGACACCTCCTGTTTCATAGACAGCAGCAAAGGCGCGCAAAGCGTTTAGAGGTAGAGTTTTCATGGTCTCAATATTAGACCAAAAATATCATATTATGCACCATATTTTTAAAACAGATACGCCTATAGTCTTTCTTAAACAACGAAGGAGATTTGGCAATGGGTGCGTTGATTGACGGCAAATGGACCGAGGAAAGTGATAAACTCTTTCAAAGGGGGCGTTTTATCAGAGAAGCCAGCTCCTATGACGGACCCTTCCCTGATACAGTCATAAACAGCATCCTCAACGCTGAGGGACGATATATTCTGGTAGTATCGTTAAGCTGTCCCTGGTCGCATCGGGTTGCGCTGGTCCGATCCGTCAAAAACCTGCCCCCCATTCTTCCGCTTGTCATCGCGACAGGCCCACGTTTGCAGGGATATGCCCTAGAGGGAGATACGATTCCAGGTTTGAAAGGTCATGGTATCCGGCACCTTCACCAACTCTATACACTGAGTAATCCGCTTTATTCGGGGCGGCCCACCGTCCCGCTTCTCTGGGATACACAGGATAGAAAGATCATTTGCAACGACTCTGCGCAAATGATGCGCAGCCTCGACAGGGTCCGGGACAGCCTGAACATGACTTTGATCCCGCCGCCACAACAACATCGCATCAACAGTCTGAATACCCGCATTCATTCCGGTCTTAGCAATGCGGTTTACAGAGCGGGTCTTGCAAGAAGTCAGGCGGCCTATGAAGACGCCGTGCATCATGTTTTCTCCACCCTTGATTTTCTGGACGAACAATTGCGTCAGTCCCGATATCTCTGCGGGGACTTGCTAACGGAAAGTGACCTTCAGCTTTTCGCAACCCTCGTTCGGTTTGACGCCGTTTATGCGAGCCATTTTCGCTGCACACGGAAAAGACTGACAGACTATGCTTCTCTGTGGCCATACGCCCGGGATTTATATTCTTTGCCGGGTGTTACTGAAACTATTGATTTTCCGGCTATCCTGGGCGGCTATTACAGCAATGACGGAGATCATAACCCTTACGGTATTATTGCAGAGCTACCCATGATCAACTGGGATGCAGTTCACGATCGGGAAAAACTCGGCACCACCAGAATCTGGCACCGCGAAGACGGTCCTATTTGTTTTCAATGAGGTCCCACTGATTACCGAACAGATCCTGGAATACAGCGACCGTTCCATAAGCTTCATAACGGGGTTCCTCCAGAAATGTCACACCAGCCTTTTGAAAAGCGGCATAGTCCCGCTCAAAATCATCTGTCTGCAGAAACAGGAAAACGCGACCACCGGATTGATATCCGATGGCCTGTTTTTCTTCTTCCTTTACCGCCTGCGCCAGTAATAGCGCCGTTTCCTTAGCGCCAGGAGGAGCAACACGCACCCAGCGTTTTGTCTCTGACAGTTGAACATCCTCAATCAATGTGAAGCCCAAGGCCTCGGTATAAAAGGCAATGGCTTCATCATAGTCGGGGACAACCAGGGTAACGGAAGAAATAGTCGGCACTTATGCGCTCCATTCAAGACTGTGGCTGACCGTATAAGCACCCAGCTTGTCAACAATCTTCTTTTCAAGATCCGCATCAGGACTGCCGCTCAAAGAAACAACAGCCATCATCCCATGGGTCGGATGATTTTCAACGGAGATTGTCGCCTTATCAGAAGACAGGGAAAGAGACCCGAGTTCCTGTGTAAAGACCCGCTCGATAGCATCCGCCCTCAGAGACGGTTTAAAGATCTTGCCGACACCGGTAAGCGGCAAAGCATCCATAAAGAGGATATCGGCCGGATTGGCTGCCCGTTCGGCAATCCGTTCCCGTGCGAAATCCTTAAGCTCGTCCTGTGTCACCGACATATCCGGCTTTAACTGGACATAGGCAACCGGCATTTCACCGGTATAGCTGTCCGGCTTACCGACAGCGGCCGCAAGCTCAACAGCAGGATGCTCATGCAACGCTTCTTCAATCAGCGACGGATCAATATTGTGACCGCTTCGAATAATCAGATCTTTGGCCCGACCGGTTAACCAGATATAGCCTTCTGCATCAATACGCCCGAGGTCTCCGGAATTGATCCAGCCTTCTCCTGCAAAAGCGGCCGCGTTGTGAACCTGCTGCACATATCCGGGCATCACGCAGGTTCCCTTCATAACGATCACGCCTATTTCGTCCGTTTTGGCATCCCGAGCGATTTTTCCGTTTTCATCAATGATGACAGCTTTAATATCCACATAGGGACCCCGCATACCGACAGATCCAAAACGGGGCTCCCCATCCCTTGGCTGCATGGTGGTAAAAGACGTGACTTCCGTCATGCCGTACCCTTCCAGCATTGGTACGCCGCTATGATCCGTAATGGCTTTCAACACCTCCACCGGAGCGGCTGATCCACCGGTCATTCCAGCTCTTAGAGAACTGATATCCGCCTCTCCGACAGGAATATTAAGAAGGGCCGACAACATCGTCGGAACAGCTCCTAGAATGGTAATTTGATATTTTTCCACGAGACGCCAGTAGTTCCCGATCACCAATGGATCACGGAATCCAAGCGGGCTTGGAATAACAAGGGAAGCACCGGCCAATAAAGGCACCAACCCGGTGACGATGGAACCGCTGATATGAAAAAGCGGAAGCCCGGCCAGCACGGAATCGTTATCACTCATGCCCATCAGGAAACCAGTGGATGCCATCTGTATGAGCTGCATCCGGTTCGTATGAGGCGCCAGCTTGGGAACGCCCGTTGTTCCGCCTGTATGATAATAACCGACAATATCATCAAGGCCCCGCTCCCGCATATTAACAATGCGATCAGCAGGTTGAGAGACCATCGCCTCATCAAAATTAAGGACAGTTTTACCATCACATTCACTGCCTCCGCCAACAACGAATAGCGCTTTAAGACCCGGAAGCCGCTCCCGGACATAGAGAGCTTTCTGCCAGATTTCTTCGCTTAACTTTTCTCCCGGCACGACCAGGATCGTCGCATTGGCCGCCTCTGCAATCCCCAGAATATGCTCGGGTTCCAGTAGAGGATTAATCGCATTTACAATTCCGGCGGCCTCTGCCCCCAGCAATGTGTAGAATGCCTGAAAGGAAAGAGGCAGCAAGTGACAGACGGTCTCTCCTTCCGCCAGTCCTGCATCCAGAAACATATTGGCTGTTTGATTAACCTTACCTAATAGCTGTCCGAAAGTGATGGAAGCACCATCCGCCAAAGGATCACCAGGCGGCAATGCTGTCAGGGCCGTCTTGTCCTCATAATGACGGACCGTATTGCAAAAAGCCTGGTAAAGCGTGCCGGCGGTCAGCCAGGAAGCTTCCTGTTCTTTTTCGAAAGTGACGATATCGTTCAATGTTCTGAAGGGGGCCGTATAGGCTGCCTGCGTCAAGATTATTCCTCCCGTTTTTATTTATAGACGGGAGCGTAACCAAATTACTCCGCAGGTAAAAGAACATATTCCCGTACAACTAGGGTCAGGCCTCATTAATGCTGTACTTTTGGCGCTCTTCAGACGCCACTCTCAGGTGAAGAAAGACGCCGGAAAGGCTAGTGGCCTTTTCAAGTCTTTCTTTGGCGGAGAGTAAAGTCTGAAGAACGTCCCTCCGGGATTTGACCGATTTGCCTCTGTGCGGCGTCAGGAAAGCTTGAAAATGAACCACATTTCCCACGCTTTCCTTCCTGGCCCACAGGCAAATCGCTTCAAACCAAAAATACAGCATTAATGAGTCCTGCCCCTGGATGCAATTAACTCTGTTTTCATTTTTCATTGCTAAACAGTGCAGAACTCTTGGGCGCAAGTGAGCCGGAACCTATTCGGGACCGTCGATGAACCGGTGTGTGTACTGGTCATTAGAAGTATATAGTTATGAGGCACCAAGCGATGTTCACACTCAAAGATGCAAAAATCTCAACCCGTCTGAAAGTCGGTTTTGGCGTCGTTTTTCTGCTGATGATCGTTATCTCGATCGTGGGGATCAGTGAAGTTAAGCGCATCGACACGAATCTCACTGCGATCAACGACTTAAACAGTGTAAAGCAGCGCTACGCCATTAATTTCAGAGGCAGTGTCCATGACCGGTCTATCGCCATTCGGGATGTCGTGTTGCTGATGGACACGCCTGATCGTCAGGCAACCCTGAATGATATTGAGAAACTGGCACAGGACTATATCGCTTCCGCAATCCCCCTGGACAAAATGTTTGCCGAAAGATCTGACATCACCCGCGAAGAGAAGGATATCCTTGCCAGCATCAAGGAAATTGAGGCGGTAACGTTACCCCTTGTTGATCAGGTTATTTCACTGACTAACTCGGGAGACGTCGAGAAAGCCAATAAAATACTTCTCGACAAGGCCAGGCCGGCTTTTAGCGAATGGCTGAAACGCATCAACCAGTTTATTGACCTGCAGGAAGCCAACAATCAGATGGTCACCACAGATACACGGGATATCGCTTCAGAGTTCCAGTTTCTGATGCTGGTTCTAACCGGTGTTGCTCTTGTTTTTGGCGGCAGTTTCGCCCTCTGGGCGCTCATCTCGATCTCGCCGCTTCGCAAGCTGACAGATGGTATTCAGCGACTGGCAGATGGAGATCTCGATGTTGATATCCCGGAAGCCACGACCAAAGATGAAGTTGGACTGATTACCGGGGCCGTCCGTGTCTTCAGGGACAATGCACACGAAATCCAGGATCTCCAGAAGCAGGCTGAGGAGCAGGCCGAACGCAAGAAACGCGAGGAAGAGGAACGGCGTCAGGCGAAAGCCGCCCAGGAGGAAGAGCAGCGTCGCCGAGATCAGGAGACGGAAGAAAAAGCCCGAGCGGAACGTCGGGAAGCCATGCTGTCGCTCGCAGACAATTTTGAAGCTTCTGTCCGGGCGGTTGCCGAAGCCGTCTCCAGTTCAGCCAGTGAAATGGAAGTTGCTGCGCAGGCTATGACCAAAACAGCCGACGAAACCATGAATAACTCTGAAATCGTCGCGACGGCGGCCACTGCGGCTAACAGCAATGCTGAAAAAGTGGCGAGCTCTGCAGGCGAGCTTTCCGGCTCCGTCCGCGATATTGCCAACCAGACAGGGCAATCTTCCAGCGCGGCTAAAAATGCCGTTTCCCGAACTGAACATGCCGGACAGGATATATCTAATCTTAAAGTCGCCGCCCAGGAAATCGGCGAGGTCGTCAAGCTGATCAGCGATATTGCCGAACAAACCAATTTGTTGGCCCTTAACGCCACGATTGAAGCCGCTCGCGCCGGTGAAGCCGGTAAAGGATTTGCCGTCGTTGCCAGCGAAGTTAAATCCCTGGCTAACCAGACGGCAAGTGCTACTCAGCAGATCAGCGAGCAGGTCGCCAGCATGCAGCAGGCAACCAATACGGCTGTTGATGCTATTGGTGAAGTCGAGAGGATTATCCGCGATATTGATGATACTGCCGTCTCCATCGCTGCAGCCGTTGAGGAGCAGGATATGTCAACTCAGCAGATCGCCCGCAATGTCGCAGAGGTTTCCTCCGGCACGAAAGAAGTGACCGGCAGTATTCAACAGGTGAATGAAGGGGCAACACAAACCGGCCAGACAGCGAATGAAGTTCTGTCAGCGGCCCAGCAACTGAACCGGCAATCAGAAGATCTCAAGTCGGAAGTCGAAGGGTTTATCAACAAAATCCGCTCCTCCCAATAAGATCAATGCCTATAGCAGGTTACTCCGGGGTTACCCAAAAATGGGAAACCCCGGCTCCTTGATGTGACTCATGTCACAAAGGCAGTTTAAGCTCACAGACCTGTGATTTGCCAGAGTAGCAAAGTCAGGCAGAGTACCTATGTGAGAGGGCCAGGCACGAGCGTGTCTGGACAACAAGGAGGAATTAATTATGTTTTTCAAGCCTATCAAGAAAGTGCTTGGTGTGAGCGTCGCCGCGCTAGCCCTGTCTTCTATCGTAACCGCAGCCAATGCTGCCGAATTCACAATTGACCCCACTCATTCATTTGTAGAGTTTAAAACCAAGCATCTGGGCTTCAGTTGGCTGTCCGGACGGTTTAATACGCTCAAAGGCACAATGCAGTATGATCCTTCCAAAGGAGAAGCTGCTCAGAAAATCTCTATCGAAATTGATACAGCAAGCATCGACAGCAACCATGCCGAACGCGACAAACATCTGAGAAGTGCCGACTTCCTCGATGTAGAGAAATTCCCAAAAGCCACCTTTGTCAGCACCGGCTACAAAGGCAATGCGGATGGTGGTGTTCTTTCAGGCGATTTGACGCTCCATGGTGTGACCAAAAACATTTCCTTTGAAATTCGCAAAATCGGCGAAGGTGAAGACCCTTGGGGCGGTTACCGCGCCGGCTTTGAAGGTACTTACACTCTGACCCGCAAAGACTTCAACATGGGCTATAACCTGGGCCCGGCTGCGGAAAAGGTTGAATTGGATCTTTGGATCGAAGCCATCCGGAATAAGTAACCTCAACCGGTTCTTCCAGAATGTTGAAAAATTCGACAGAACGCTATGGACTGGTGAGCAAGTTGTTTCACTGGTCCATAGCGATCGGAATGATCGGACTGATTGGTCTGGGCTGGTGGATGGTTGGCCTGAGTTACTACGACAAATGGTATCATCAGGGACTGGAGCTTCATCGGGCGATTGGTATGATGGTGCTGTTTCTGGCAACCTGCTTTGTACTTTGGAAAATAGTGACCCCGTCCCCGCCGCTGCAAAGCGATCTGAAAGCTTATGAAAAGCTGGGTGCGAAAACCGCTCACATCCTGCTGCTTTTATCCATGTTTACCGTACCGGTGACCGGATACGTGATTTCAACATCCTCAGGCAGCGCGTTCACCTTCTTCGGCCTGTTTGATATTCCAGCGATATCGTCAGTCTCGGAAGCCATCCGGGATCTGGCAATAA
Organism: Alphaproteobacteria bacterium UBA6062; assembly: GCA_002428885.1. Taxonomy (GTDB): domain Bacteria; phylum Pseudomonadota; class Alphaproteobacteria; order Sneathiellales; family Sneathiellaceae; genus Sneathiella. Next base: position 9,590 of record DIYE01000313.1, on the reverse strand, counting down.
CCCTGCATTTCTATGCAGCCTATGGCATCGCCATTGTTGTTGTAATACATGCAGGCGCCGCTTTAAAACATCAGTTTATTGACAAGCAAGGTACTCTGCGACGGATGCTTTAGGGTCACAATTAACAGGCCCTGCCCCGGATAGCTTACGCATTGCCATGCAGGACAGTATCACTTACTGTCCTGCCATGATCCGCATTCTCGTATCCAGCTGCCTGATGGGACAGAAAGTCCGGTATAATGGCACCGCCAAACTGGAAGGACATCCTCTGCTTATGCAATGGCAGGATGAAGGAAGGCTGATTCCTCACTGCCCGGAACTTGCGGCCGGGTTCCAGATTCCAAGACCGCCTGCCGAAATAACAAATACCAGATCAGGGTCAGACGTCTTGTCCGGCAAAGCCCGGATCCTCGAGAAGACCGGAAACGATGTAACCGACCTCTACCACATCGCTGCTTTTTCGGCGCTTGAAGCGGCACAATCAAACAACTGCCGATACGCCCTGATGACAGATGGCAGTCCGTCTTGCGGCGTGCGTTTTCTGTATGACGGCAGTTTTTCCGGCAGGAAGCATGACGGTAACGGCATCACCACGGCCCTTCTTGAAAAGCATGGTATTCGCGTGTTTGGTGATACCGAAATTGAACAGTTAAATGACCTGCTCCTCATAACAGAAAAACAAACTATTTGATACAACCTGTCTTTTTGCTACTCTCCCATTGATTGGGGCACAAGTATGAAGTGGAGTAGGATTGAGCATGGCTCAGCGCCCGTCAGCTTCCGACATTACCCGCGCTTTTGCGGACTGGTTGGTAGATCCTTCAGCACCCGTTCGCGAAGCGCTAGGGGTTCTGCAAAAACGCCTGCCGAATAACAGCCTGCTCTTTGGCCTCTATACACCAAATGATCAGTCTTGGTCAGGCTGGCTCTCTGATCATAAAAGCCTTGCCTCCCCGACCTCTCTGGAGACCGAACCGGGCTGGCATGCGTCTGACGGACAAGGGTCTGACTGTTATTTTGTGACATATGTTTCACCGGCGCCTTCCGGGCATCTTGCCGCTTTATCCCTGCAATCGGCTACACAACCGGACTTGAAGGATGATGATAGAATATTGTTGGAGATGGCGTGTCCGGCTCTCGCTGCGCGATATCTTTCTCTCTCCAGCACGACACCCGATCCCCTTGCGCTCTCGGAAGCGCTGGATGCCATGGATGACGGCTTTATCGTTTATGACAACAATGAAAAAATCGTTGCCTTCAACAACCGGCATAAAGAACTGTTTCCCTCCTTCTCGGAAGCGATCGAGATTGGCGCAACCTACGAATCCCTTCTCCGACAGCAACAGGTCAACAGTGAGCTTGAAGTCGCCAAACAGGGCGGCGAGGACTGGATCCGGACCAAGAAGGAACAGCTCAAAATCGATCGATATCAAACTGAACAGAAATTTGTCGGCGGGAAAGATATCCGGCTTACCCATTATCGAACAAAATCAGGAAATACGGTCGCCATACGGTCTGATATAACCGAACTGGTTGAAGCGCGGCATAAAGCCCAGCAAAATGAAGCCTGGCTCCGCGCCCTGCTGGAAGGCGCGCCCATTCCCCTGTTGATCTCTGTTGACGGTGTTTATCGCTACGCCAACTCCTTCGCCCACGAGCTGCTTGATGTCCCCGAAGGGGAGTTGGTGGGCATGGAAACATCTCGTTTTTACTTTAACCTTGGGGACAGACAGGCCTTACTTAACGTTCTGGACCAGGAAGGTATTGTCTCGGGCATGAAAATGGATATCCGAACCCTTAACGGCAAAAGGAAAACCATTACGTCCTCCAACACCCGCATCGTTTATCGCGGAGAAGACGCGATCTTTGCCTCCGTGCTGGATATTACGGAGGCGGAAAATACCCGCCTTGCCCTGAAACGAAGCGAAAAGCAAAACCGCGACCTGCTGGAACTGGTCCCCGACGCGCTGGTTGTTCAGGCCAATGGCAGAATAGTCTTTGTCAATAACAGTGCGGTACGGATTTTCAAAGCAGACAGCAAGCAGGCAATGATCGGTACGGCCAGTATTGACATTATCCAGGAGGATGAAAGATCCCGCATTATGGAACTCAGGCACGAAGTCATGGAAGCGGACAATCCTACCGTCGTTATGACACGCCACCGCCGGTTTGACGGAAACAGTTTCCATTCTGAAATGTATTCAAAATCCGTTATGTGGAACGGTATTCTGGGGACGATGAATATCATCAAGGACATGTCCAAGCGGCGCTCCTATGAGGCAACACTGATCCAGAAAGAAAAAGAAATGTCCCTCGCCCAGGAGATTGGTCATTTCGGACATTGGCGTATTCGCCTTGAAGATCTCTCTGCCGTCTGGTCGGAAGAGCTCTACCGGATCCACGGTCTGGACCCCCTGAAAGACCATATTGATATGGAAAGAGCAGTCCGCTTCGTCGATCGGCAGGATCGGCAATCATTGATCGATTCTGTTTACAGGACTGCCGATACACAGCAGCCGGAAACCTTTACTGTTCGGATCCATCTTGAAACCGGTGATATACGGACCATGTCCGGCACCATGCGCCCCGAATTCGATGAAGATGGTAATGTTGTCTCTGTTTTCGGCGTCTCTCAAGACATAACAGAACGACTTGTATTGGAAGAGAAGCTCCGCCAATCTCAGAAGATGGAAGCGATAGGTCAACTGACAGGCGGTGTCGCTCACGATTTCAATAATCTATTAGCTGTCATTCAGGGCAATACGGAACTATTGCTGGATCTTACCAAGGATCTTTCCTTTAGAGAACGGGAACAACTGAACGCAATAATGCGTGCCTCCCACAGAGGCGCCATGCTGACCCGCAGCATGCTCGCCTTTTCTCGCAAGCAGGAACTCAGGCCTGCTGTCACCTGCCTCGAAATCCAGGTCACCAATATGATCGATATGCTGACCAGAACCCTAGGTGAAACCATTGAGGTACGCTCCTTCTCTGATCCTGATTTATGGCCTTGTATTGCCGATCCTGGCCAGGTGGAAAGTGCTATCCTCAATCTCGCCTTAAATGCCCGGGATGCCATGCCTGATGGTGGCTCCCTTACTATTGAGTGCAGTAATACTTATCTGGATGAGGCCACTGTCACCCCTCATGAGGGTCTGAAGGCCGGCAACTATGTCATGCTGTCCGTCAGTGACACAGGAACCGGCATCAGCGACAAAGACATAGAGCATGTGTTCGAGCCTTTTTACACCACCAAAGAGGTCGGTAAAGGAACGGGACTGGGCCTTTCCATGGTTTACGGTTTCGCCAAACAGTCAGAAGGGCATATCACCATTCAATCCAATCCAGGCAAAGGAACAACGGTTCACATTTATCTGCCTCAATCTGAAGGGCTTGTTTCTCAACCACCTCAGGAAGGCAGAGAACAGAGCATCGACTCATGCCATATCCTGATTGTCGAGGATGACACCGCCATGCGGGAGCTTTCCGTTTCTCTTCTGCAAACCATGGGTGCAACCGTATGGGATGCCGGGAAAGGATCGGATGCATTGGCTATTTTAGCGGAAAATGGTGACGATATTGACTTGCTTTTGACGGATGTGATGCTCCCCGGTGGCATGAACGGTCCGGCTATCGCTGAAGAAGCGTTGAAACTGTACCCTAATCTCAAGGTCCTCTATATGTCCGGCTATACACGGGATGCTCTGGAAGGAGGCGCGGAAGAAGATATTCAGCTTCTGCAAAAACCCTTTAAGCGCTCTGATCTCGCGTCAAAAATTACGCTCGCATTACAGAATGAGCCCTGATCCAAGTCTCTCAATATAATCGCTTTATCTCAGCCATTTTTCCTTGTGGTGCTGCATAATGACCTCGAATGACCCGTTCTCCCGCATTTCTTTGAGGCCTTTATTTATGATTGAGATCGCCTTTAGTCCAGCTTCGGTCGTCTGACACAGAACGCTATCCTGATGGGTTGCGATCGGCTTATCCGCAACATGGGGGAGAGGTTCCATATTCAGCTTAGCGAAAACCACATCGATATCCGGCTTATAAGCGAGGAAGGCGACAATCCGTCCCTCTTCCAACTCTTTTATACTGGTCTCATACCGTTCTGCCTGCATGATCTTTAGACCAGCCCGACCTGCTTCCCGGCCCAGCGGAAAGCCGCGACGCATTCCAACTCTCTTACCACGCAATGCCTCAAGGTCCGAGATCGGCTCAGATCCAGCAGCTGTGAATATATGGATCTGCGCTTCACTGAGGGTGTCCGACAGGATTGTTGAAAATTTAAACTCATAGAAATACGGACTGGTATTGGCCGGTGTCACACAGTCATACTGCCCTCTTTCAAACGCATATAAGGCCCGCTTCGGCGGTAATATCCGAAGAGAAAAAAGAGACTTTTGCAACCCCATCGCCTTGGCAAGCAGCTGATCGTAGAGACCTTGACCATCTGCCTGAAACACCCCTTCAATATCCATCAGAGCTATCTTGAATTTTTCTTCCGCTCTAACGCTGGAGACAGTTAGTCCCTCTCCGATCATGATCACTGCTATAAAGGCGGCGATTTTTCCCCGTAACATATGCTCCCCCAGCTCATATGACGGCCATCATCTTCTACCATAAGGCAATTATGCAAGCTTTAAATTTAACCTCGGCGAAAAATTCTAATAAAACAATTTTTACAAAATCTTATACATATAAGTTGTCGCGTCCAGTGAAGTACTGTTCACCTCGGGAGAGCGACAATAGTCTGGTATACTACCCGCCACTTCAAAACCCAGAGAGCCGTAAAGCGGTTCTGCCATATCGCCGGTTCTGGTATCCAGGGTCAGGAGACTTTTCCCCGCTTTCTCAGCTCTCTCCATCAAGGCCAACATCAACAAGCGGGCAATGCCCCGGCGTCGAAAATCGGGATGAACCAGGAGCTTTGAAACCTCGCCACGGTGCAACTGATTAGGCAACATACCGGTGATCAACTGGACAGTTCCCGCCAAATGCCGCCCGTCCCTGGCCAGCATCAGGACACGCCTTCCTGCGATAACCTCTGGAAAGACCTGATCTTTCCAGAAGGCTTCACTGTCTGCTATTGAAAAAGGTTCAACAAAACCGACACTGGCACCAGACGCCACACATGCCTGAAGGATTTTAGCCAGTGCTGGAAGCGCTTCACTTAAATCGTTTTTTCTCAGTTCTGTTACAGACATCATAAACACGCCCCCCATACTTCAGAGCAACATAAGCAAATAACAAGCACCAGCCTCATCTCCAGCCTTGAAATCGGATGGTCCAAACAATTGATAACGCAAGCAATCTCCTTTTTTCAGGGCGTATTCCTGTTCATCGACAGACATCTTGAGTTCCCCGTCCAACATAATGAGATGATGCTCCTGTCCGTCAACCGGTGGCCTGTCATATGTCAGATGAACCCCTGCCTCCAGTCGGCATTCCAGAATTTCCGCGGCAAGCGCCGCTGCCGGCGGCGATACCGATCGCCGAGTAAAGCCACTTTCAGGGTCACGCCATTCAACCTGCTCCGATCGACGTATCACCGGAGAAAATGTTTCCTCCACCTGGGATATCAGGCGGGTCAAGCTCATATTATAGGCAGCGCAAAGTCGTCCTAACACATCTGTGGTGGGACTGACGTCACCATTTTCAAGTCGAGACAAGGTTGCCTTGCTGACACCCGACAACTCCGCCAACTTTCCCAATGTCCAGCCTCTCTGCTTGCGCAGGTTTTTAAGGCGCTCCGACACTTTAAGAGAGAGGTTATCCAGCATAATTTCCCATATATGAAAATTTATTTCTTATATGGGAATATCGGGGAATTATAAGCAGGTCAAGAACTGATAACGACTTAAATGAAAATGACCGCCGCATATGCGGGTATTGCAGTATTTTAAAATAAGACTTCCAGCAAAGAGTGGAACAAGGCTGTCGCATCGTCAGAATTAAAGGTCCCCCATCAGGCACGAAGCTGGGTAACAACGACTTCCTGCTCTGGTGTTTCCGACGCCCCCTTTTCCGGTAAGGAACGCAGATGTGCAAAAGAGTTTTCACCAACCAGATCGTCATCCACCGCTAGCCACTGGCGCAACGCATGCGATAGTGGAGGAGAGGAAAAGCCCGGTGCTATTTGATTGACCACAGACTGCAGATGGACCCAGTCCCCACGCCGCCGGATAGCAGCCCTCGTGTAGCCCACGGCAGACAACTCACCCTTTTTTGTGCGGAATTCATGTTTTATAAAAACCCAGCGTTCCTCCCAGGCCATAACAGAGGTGTGGACGGTGTAAGTCCTGAAAGGCCCAAGTTGCTTGCAATGCCTGATGACGGTCCCTCCAAGTAAGGCGCTGCACCCCTCTTTAAGAATATAATCCAGAACGCGCGTGCGACGCATCCAGTCGACCCGTGCGACATCCATGATTTGCAGATAGCGACCGTTATTCATATGACCAAAGGCATCCATATCATGGGGCCAGACCCGGAACCGGGTGATCGCTTCTTCTTTGGGATGCAATCTCGACCGAAAGAACGACAGGAATAGAACCCTCATTAAACGCAGATACAAATTCATCTAGGCCCCCATAATCAAGACTGGTTTGAGGAACTATGAGGCCGTAAATCTTTCATGGCGATGACCATGTTGTAAAAGGCCGGACCAATCGCGAACGGTCCGTTTATCCATCCTGACTTTCATGGATCTGTATCTTGCCATACGGCGCCAAAAGCGGAATACTAAACTCCTGCCAGCCCTTAAAGCCTATCGCCCTATCCTATGACAATCATCCATTCCTATGCTTCTGCCGCTGACCGTTTGATTCCCCGTTATGAAGCCATTTCAATAGAGGCGTGGCTGAAACCGGTCCTGCCTTTCGTGCCTGCCGGAAAATCCCGGATCCTCGATCTGGGAGCCGGAACGGGCAATATCGGGGCCTGGTTTGTCGAGCGCGGTGCTTCCGTTCTGGCCGTGGAGCCGGTCCAGGAATTCCGGGATGCCGGAAAGGAATTACATCCTTCCGCCGATCTCACCTGGCTCGACGATCAGTTACCGGACCTTTCTCAAACACTAGCCCAAAATGAAACATTTGACCTCGTTCTTCTAAGCGGTGTCTGGCACCACCTGACAGCCGATGAACGGAAGATTGCCATGCCGGGGATCCGACGACTAACCGCTGATGGCGGGCGCCTGATCCTCTCCCTCCGGCATGGCCCGGGCGTACCAGATCGCCCGGCTTATCCGGTTCCTCCAGAAGAAACCATGACCCTTGCCGAAGCACATGATTTCCGACTGATCCACCGGACAACGGCTTCCTCCCTGCAAGAGGAGAATAAAGCAGCCGGTGTGAGCTGGACCTGGGTGGTTTTTGACGCCTCTTCCTCCTAAATTATAGACGGTGCCCGACCCGATCCACGCTCAGCTCGTGGGAAGGTAGGCCCGGCACCGTCTGGTCTGCGGGAGCTTCAACAGATCCAGCGTCTTCGGGGTTGAGGTGTCCGAAAGACGCTTCTCCGACCAACCCGTCATCCACGGCGAGCCATTTGCGGACAAGAACAGGAATGGGCGGTGACGACAGACTGGGAACGATTTGATCGACAAGGGATTGTGGCGTAACCCAACCGTTTCGACGGCGAATAGCAGCCCGGCTGTATCCGACCGCCGAAACGTCTCCCTTATCAGTCCTGAATTCATGTTTGAGGAAAGCCCAGCGCTCTTCCCAGGCGAGCACAGATGAATGAACACTATATCGGCGAAAAGGCCCCAGTGGTTTACAGTGTCGAATAACCGTACCGCCGAGCAACGCCGTACAACCACCGCCAAGGATCTTGTCCAGCACCCGGGTCCGACGCATCCAGTCAACCCGCGCCACATCCATAATCTGCAGATAGCGGCCATTATTCATGTGACCGAAAGCATCAATATCATGAGGCCAGACACGAAAATACGTCACTGTTTCTCCGCAAGGATGGACCTGCTTGCGAAACAGGGAGAGAAACAGAACACGCAACAATCGCAGATACAGATTCACGAACGTCCCCTTCTCTACCCGGTGAGATCATTCTCTTCTCAGGCTCCTAAGGTGACGTTCATAAACAGCTTGGGACGTACCGGTAATTCCCAAACAGGAAGGGCTACAGAATTTCAGCTTTTCCAAGGCATTTTATGAGGAAGTGAGGCTTACTTCCAGCCGTTCAGAACAGCCGGAAAATAGGGCGATACAGCATCCGGAAAATGGTGGCCTGCTGCCGTATTCTGGCAGCTCCAGAATTCGAACCGGGTGTGGTAACCACCAGATCCAGTTCAGGAACCGCAATAACCAATGGTCCTCGCCAGACACTCAACAGGCCCCCTATCCCGAAGCCCTTACCGCCTTTCCAGTGCCGGCACCAGAATTTCCTCAATCAGTCGCACCGGCATTTTCCAGCCGTCCCGCTGATTATAATTCCCGGCAAACAGAGCCAGAACAACCCCGGCCTGCAATTGCAGGGTCAAGCGCTGCCCGCCATTCCCGAAGCCGGAAACCCACCGAGGCGGATTACCGCCTGGTGCCAGATACCAGTGATAACCATAGCGCAAACCGGACTTAAGGTCAGCCTTGGGGCTCAGGATTTCCCTGATCCACTCGGCGGAGACAATCTGCTGGCCCTGATAGCGCCCCTGATCCATCATCATCATGCCGATTTTTGCCAGATCATGAACCGTCAGGCGAAGGCCGGATGCCGCGGACGCTTCTCCATCTGATCCCCGTGCCCATTCGAATTTCGTAATGCCAAGGAGCTTGAATAATTTCTCATTCGCATAAGCATCCAGGGATTTCCCGGTTCCCCTGGCAATCAGGCGACCGAGAAGCGCAGTCGCGCCGCCGCTATATCGCCAGGCGGTGCCGGGCTTTTCCACCATCTTCCGGGACAACACGAAACGATAGCGGTCCTTAGCCCGTTCCATAGCGATTTCACTGTTTCGGATATCCGTATAGGGGAGATTCTCGTTCCAGTCCGTGCCCATTCGCATTGTGAGAACGTCCTGAATACGAATGGCATCCCGGTCCGCTTCCCCTTTCAGGTCCACATATCCCGGAAACTGATCCAGCAATTTTTCATCCGGCCCCGGAACAAGACCATCCTGAAGAGCGATCCCGTACAGAAGACCAACAACAGATTTGGTTACCGATCTTAAATCATGCAGGGTATCAGGTCCGTGCTGCACTATTCCCAGTGAACTGCCCCAACTTTGATCTTCACCTTCAAAATAGGCTTCAGCGACCAGTTTGCCTCTCTGATAAATGGCAACACTGTGCAATCCGACCAGCTTGCCCGCCTCATGGGCCGCCTTTATCTGTTGTGAGAGATCGGCCTTTTCACTGGCCTCGCCTATCGCAGGCACAAAAAGAAAGGCGAGCAACAGGCTTTTGCTCACCTCCTTTAAAAACCGTTTAAACGGCATCTTACCTTTTTCCCGAGACCTAAAACGGGATATCGTCGTCAAAATCACCGCCGCCTTGTCCGCCGCCCTGGCCACCGCCGAAGCCGCCTCCGCCACCGGAACCGCCACCAAAGCCACCGCCCTGGTTACCGCCGCCGAAGCC
>DIYE01000312.1:13810-27512 GCA_002428885.1 Alphaproteobacteria bacterium UBA6062 | reverse complement strand
GGTGGAGCATCCGGTAACGGAAATGATCACCGGCATCGACCTGGTCCGCGAGCAGATCAATGTGGCAGCAGGCCATAAACTCACCCTCACCCAGGATGACATCAAATTTTCCGGTCACTCCATTGAATGCCGGATTACGGCGGAGGATCCAACGACCTTTGCAGCCTCTCCGGGGCCGGTCCTTGAATTCCACGCCCCTGGCGGCCTTGGGGTTCGGGTCGATTCTGCTTTATATTCCGGATATAATGTTCCCCCTTATTATGACAGCCTGATTGCCAAGCTGATCGTTCATGGCGCAAACCGTCATGAATGCCTGAAGCGTCTGGATCGCGCATTGGAAGAATTTGTGGTTGGCGGGATTAAGACAACCCTGCCGCTGCATCAGCAGCTTATCCAGAATGATGATTTTATCGCAGGTGATTACAATATTCACTGGTTGGAGAAATTTATCGAAGACCGGAATTAGAGCCGGGATGCCTTAAGCAGATGCCTGCTCTAACACCAGAGATTCTGTTAAATGCTTATACGCACGGGATTTTCCCGATGTCGGAATCAAGGGACGACCCGGATTTATTCTGGGTCGATCCTGAAAAACGAGGCATCTTTCCCCTGGATAATTTCCATGTTTCCAGAAGCCTCGCAAAAACCATCCGAAAACAGCCCTACAGGATAACGGTTGATACCTGTTTCCGGCAGGTTATGAAAGCCTGCGCCGAACCTCTTGACGGGCGCGCCAGTACCTGGATCAACAGAACCATTCTGGATCTTTATACCGAACTCCATTTAAGCGGCAATGCCCATTCCATTGAGTGCTGGGAGGGAGAAGAGCTGGTTGGCGGCCTATATGGTGTTTCCTTCGCCTCGGTCTTTTGCGGGGAAAGCATGTTCTCCAGGCGCTCGAATGCCAGTAAGATTGCCCTTACCTATCTGGTTGCCCGTCTCAATAAAGGCGGATACAGACTGCTTGATACACAGTTTCTGACAGACCATCTGGCCAGTCTCGGTGCCGTCGAAATTTCACGGGAAGAGTATCACCGGAGGCTTGATGAAGCCCTTGGATCAGAAGGAGATTTTTATTCTTTGGATCCGGAAACACCACCGTCTGAAATTTTGCAGTCGATCACCCAGACATCATAAACCGGATGTTCCAGGGCGTTTAACGCCGGACTTGATGCGAACATCCAACCGCTGAACACCGTTATCGGCTCTTCATCGCTTTTCAATTCCCTTATTTCAAGGAAAGTGGATGTTTCCGGTGTTTCTTCCGGCGGTTTTTTTAAGCATTGCCGACTGGTAATTTCCAACGTTCCATAGCGGACCGTCTCACCAATAGGAACCACCAGATCCAGGGTCCGTGCTGTTACTTTGTCCAAAGCCCGCAAAACAGATGCTTCGCCGGGAATGGACGCCGCATAGACAAACGCAGATGTCAGTGAAGAAATGGCCAGAAAACCCGTAACACAAACGCGCAGAAAAAGCCGCATTACTCTTTCTTCTCATCACCGCCGGAGCCGGCACTAAAAATTGCCTGCCCGATCAGGTCCATCAGACTGACGGAGCTCTGGGTAAAGGTAATCTCGTCCCCTGCTTCAAGGATTTCTTCAGCGCCGCCTGGTTCCAGATCCATATAACTCCCGCCCAGAAGGCTTTCAGAGGCAATCTTGGCAGCGGTATCTTCCGGCAGAACAATGCCATCTTCTATGCTGATACCAACAATGGCCTGAAAAGTTTCCTTGTCCAACATCTGGCTAACGACAGTACCAACCTTGATGCCGCTCATGCGAACGTCGCTACCGACTTGCAAACCGTCAATTTTGTCAAAGCGGGCCGTCAAGTTCAGGCCGTTACCGCCAGTATTAAGATCGGCTGTCCGATAAGCAAAGATTAGAAAGATCGTTGCAAAAGCGAGGACAACGCCCCCGATAATGGTTTCAACAATATTATTTCCCAAATCCTTGTCCCCGTTCTGGTCGTTATATCTATTTTTTATAAGCAGCGTGGCTTTTTAAAGGCCCTTATTCAGGCTTCCAGGCCTCATAGTCCGTTGTGGCCTTCTGCCGCTCGCCGGCTGTATTTACAGCGCCGCCCGGATGATACGCAAACTCCGTTCCGGTGAGGTTCGGCAGGTGTTCCTCTTCCCAGGCATTCACTTCGACAGCCTGCTCATCCGGCAACTGGTTTGTGGTATAATGGAGCCAGATATGCCAGGCGGCCGGGACTTTGGACGCTTCAGGGCTTCCTTTATAAAGGACCCATCTGCGCTCTCTCCCAAGAGGGCCCGTCGGTTTTCCCTTCTCTTTGAAATACCGGTTGCCGAACGGGTCTTCACCAACCTGTTCGCCTTTCCACCAGGTAAACAATCTTGTGCCCAGCGTTGCCATGGTTATCTCTTCCGTCAGAAAACTCAGAATTTCGCAGGAATATGGCATTCCAGTCCCTGCCCGTCCAGTCTAACTTGATACAAAATCATCAATTTTCAATGAATCTGTGCCGATCCTGTCGCTTCATTTCGCACATGCCGATCGCTCTTGTGATTCTGGTTGCAAATATAGTTAACGACCCGAATGTGTTTTTTGGGTCACCCAGGGAAAAAAAATTCTGAAGCGCATTTTTTGCTTGCGCCCTGACAGGTGACACAAAACTGCCACATTCAACGACATGTAGACGCCGAAGACTTTTCTCCATACCACATGTTGCATCATATGGCTGTTGACTTCCCAAAAAGCCAAGGGCACGATCCTAGCGTCTGAAAGAGACACGGACACTATATATAGTGTTCGATGTCATGAAATGCTGGCAGTCGGGACCTGCTGGAACGTAGCGTTTCAAACCTTTTGGCGCACTGGTTGGGGATTTCTGATTAAGGACTTTAAATATGCGTATTTCTCGACGTTTTACGGATGAAAATTCATCACCTTATGCGAAAATCAAGTTTCGCCAGGCGTCGAGCGAGATCCGAAATCCAGATGGTTCCGTCGTTTTCAAGCTGGACAATATAGATGTACCGTCTGAATGGTCGCAGGTTGCCTGTGATATCATCGCCCAGAAATATTTCCGTAAGGCAGGTGTTCCGGCCCGGCTTAAATCCGTTCAGGAAGATGATATTCCAACATGGCTGTCCCGCCAGGTTGCTGATGAAGACGCACTGAAAGGCTTGCCTGATGAAGAACGCTCCGGCGGCGAGACATCAGCAACGCAGGTTTTTGACCGACTGGCCGGTACATGGACCTATTGGGGCTGGAAAGGCGGCTATTTCGATACGGAAGAAGACGCTTCCGCCTATTTCGATGAAATGCGCTATATGCTGGCCAAACAGATGGGCGCGCCCAATTCACCGCAATGGTTTAATACGGGTCTGCATTGGGCATACGGTATTACAGGTCCGGCCCAGGGCCATTCCTATGTGGATTTCAAAACCGGAAAACTGAAGAAATCCGCCAACTCTTACGAACATCCCCAGCCCCATGCCTGTTTCATCCAGTCCGTTGATGATGACCTGGTCAATGACGGCGGTATCATGGATCTCTGGGTTCGCGAAGCCCGCCTGTTCAAATACGGATCCGGCACCGGCTCAAACTTCTCCAACGTTCGCAGTGAAGGTGAAAGCCTGTCCGGCGGCGGAAAATCTTCCGGCCTGATGAGCTTCCTAAAAATCGGCGACCGGGCAGCCGGGGCAATTAAATCAGGCGGCACCACCCGGCGGGCCGCAAAAATGGTGACCCTGGATATCGATCACCCCGATATTGAAGAATATATCCAGTGGAAAGCGGTTGAAGAACAGAAAGTCGCAGCCCTTGTTGCCGGTTCCAAACTCTGCAGCAAGCACCTGAACGCCGTCATCGCAGCCTGCCAGGCCATCGAAGGCGATGAAGCCTATAATACGGCAGAAAATCCGGAACTGCGTAAAGCGATTATTGGTGCCCGCAAAGCCATGGTGCCGGAGAATTACATTCAGCGGGTCATTCAGTTCGCCAAGCAAGGCTATACGGAAATAGAATTTTCCACCTATAACACCGATTGGGACTCAGAAGCCTATCTGACAGTCTCCGGCCAGAATTCCAACAATTCCGTCCGCATCAGCAACGACTTCGTACAGGCCGTTCTGGATGACGGAAACTGGGACCTGATCCGCCGGGTAGACGGTAAAGTTGCCAAAACCGTCAAAGCCCGTGATCTTTGGGAAATGATTGGCGAGAGCGCCTGGCAGTCAGCCGATCCCGGACTGCAATATGATACGACGATCAATGAATGGCATACCTGCCCCCAGGATGGACGCATCAATGCCTCCAACCCCTGCTCAGAATATATGTTCCTGGATGACACGGCCTGTAACCTAGCGTCCTTGAACCTGATGAATTTCCGCCGCCCGGATAAAAGCTTCGATGTAGCAGCTTTCGAACATGCGGTTCGTCTTTGGACCGTTACATTGGAAATCGCAGTTCTGATGGCCCAGTTCCCATCCGAAGAAATCGCCAGGCTTTCCTATAAATTCCGTACCCTGGGCCTTGGATTTGCCAATATTGGCGGCCTCCTGATGTCGCAAGGGTTATCCTACGATTCAGATGAAGGTCGGGCTCTCTGCGGTGCCATCTCTGCGCTTATGACTGGTACGGCTTATAAAACCAGTGCGGAAATGGCCGCTGAACTAGGTGCTTTCCCGGGCTACAAGAAAAATGCCAAAGATATGCTGCGGGTTATCCGTAACCACAGAAATGCAGCTTACGGCAAAAGCACCGGTTATGAAGGACTGACCGTAACACCGGTTCCGCTGGACCTGGCCAACTGTCAGGAGCAGGATCTGCTGGACGCCGCCACTGCCGCCTGGGACTCTGCTCTCGAGCTTGGTGAAAAGCATGGCTTTAGGAATGCACAATCCACTGTTATTGCACCCACAGGCACCATTGGCTTGGTTATGGACTGCGACACAACGGGGATCGAGCCGGATTTCGCCCTTGTTAAATTCAAGAAACTGGCCGGCGGCGGTTACTTTAAAATCATCAACCGCGTTGTTCCTGAAGCTCTGGAAAACCTGGGTTACAGTCGATCTGAAGTTCGCGATATCGTTTCCTATGCCGTTGGTCACGGTACATTGCAGGAAGCTCCCGGCGTCAATCATGAGACATTGCGGGAGAAAGGCTTCACCGACGAACTTCTGGAAGAGATCGAGAAAGGCCTCGCCTCAAGCTTCGATATCAAGTTTGTTTTCAACAAATTTACCCTGGGCGAAGAATTCTGCATGGAAACCCTGGGTCTCGACGCGGATGATCTGGACGATTATAACTTCGATCTGCTGGCCGCGATTGGTTTCAGCAAACAGGATATCGAAGCCGCTAATACCTTTTGCTGCGGTTCCATGACCCTGGAAGGCGCACCGATCCTTAAAGAAGAACATCTTCCGGTTTTCGATTGCGCCAACCCATGCGGCCGGATAGGCAAACGGCTTCTGTCCGTTGAAAGCCATATCCGCATGATGGCGGCGTCACAGCCCTTTATCTCCGGCGCTATATCCAAAACCATCAATATGGCCAACAGCAGCACTGTTGAAGACTGTAAAGAGGCTTATCTTCTTTCCTGGAAGCTTTGCCTCAAGGCCAATGCCCTTTACCGGGACGGCTCAAAACTCAGTCAGCCCCTTTCCGCCATTGCCGTCGATGAAGACGATGAAATGGAGATGGAAGAACAGGTTCAGGCTCCGCCTGCTGCTGCCAGCACCGTTGTCGCCGAACGGATCGTGGAGCGCATGGTCAGTGAGCGTAAAAAGCTGCCGACCCGCCGTAAGGGTTACACCCAAAAAGCTGTTGTCGGCGGACATAAAGTTTACCTGAGAACCGGTGAATATGATGATGGCTCCATTGGTGAACTGTTTATCGATATGCATAAGGAAGGTGCCGCCTTCCGCAGTCTGATGAATAATTTTGCCATCGCCATCTCCATTGGCCTGCAATACGGCGTTCCGCTGGAAGAATTTGTCGAAGCCTATACATTCACCCGCTTTGAACCTTCCGGTATCGTGGAAGGAAACGATGCGATCAAGATGTCCACGTCCATTCTGGATTACCTCTTCCGGGAACTGGCTATCTCTTATCTCGGCCGTAATGATCTGGCGCATGTAGCTGTCGATGACCTGCAGATTGACGCTATCGGCGGCGGAGAAGCCCAGGCCGAGATTTCCGATGAAGAAGTTAAGGAAACTGCAGCAACGCCCCTGGACAACGTGATTAATCTCACCTCAACCGGTTATGTACGATCCAATAACTTCCAGGTATTGCAGGGCGGCCTTTCCGGTATGACGATGGCCGCCGGAGCACAGATGGCCGAAGCAGCACCGGCGCAGACAGGGAGCATCACACCTCCCCCTGCTCCTTCTGCGAAAGCACCGCGCGCCACATCAGGCGGCGGAACCAGCGGCGGTTCCTCGCGAATTGATAAAGTCCGTGAAGCCCGGATGAAAGGCTATGAAGGGGACAGTTGCAGCGAATGTGGAAACTTCACGCTGGTTCGAAACGGTACCTGTATGAAATGTGATACCTGCGGTTCCACGAGCGGTTGCTCTTAAAAACAAGGATTTACATCCAGTATCGGATGACATTGTCTGTTACGTCGCTTAATTGGTAAAAGTACCGGGGTCAGGACGCCTATTCAGGTTCTGGCCCCGTTTTTTAATGGGTCTTATCCCCAGGTTGTTTTTTCGCCTTTACGTCTGGCAACCATCGAAACAGAAGACCATTTCTTACGCGCGGTTACGATACTGTCCTGAGGCTTGCCGAATAACCAGCCCTGCCCATAGTCAACACCAAGAGATTTCAGGAAATCAGACTGTTCGCGCGTTTCCACCATTTCCGCAATGGTTCCGATTCGCAAGTCCTGGCAAAGATTCGCCATGCTTTTCAAGATGGCAGCATCTTTCTCATTATTGAGAACATCACGAACATAAGCACCGTCAATCTTCACATGATCAATGGTCAATGCCCGAATATATTGGAATGAAGCCGCCCCTGCTCCCATGTCATCAAGGCTGACTTCAATATCATTCTTGCGGAAAAGCTGCAAAACTCGTTCTGCCCGGACCAGGTCTTTTACCTGACTGCTTTCCGTAATCTCAAGACCAATATAGGGACGCAGCTCAGGATTATCTCCCAGAAGAGAATGTAGAGAATCTATAAAATTGTCGGACTCCAGGGAGTGCCCGGAAATATTGATGGCAATCTTGGGATATTCATCCCCCTTTTCTTTAAAGCCCTTGAGATAATCCAGTGACTTTTTGCAAACAGCCAGATCCAGGTCGAGAATAATGCCAACTTCTTCTGCGAAAGTAACCGTTTCAAACGGAGATTCACCGTCCTTGAAACGGCACAGGACTTCATGATGATGCACCTGCTCGTCAATCAGATTGACGATCGGTTGATAAACCAGATTAAACTGGTGCCGCTGAAACAGACTTTTCAGGCTGGAGATCCTGTTCATGGTGGCTTCCATCCGCCCCTGAAGACCGTCCGCCAGATTTTCAATATTGAAATTGCCTTCTTCCGTATTGACGAAACTATTGATCACGAACATCAAGGCGTGGCTGGCATTTTCCGAGGAAAGCTGTCCCTTATCCAAATCTACAGTATTAGGGGAAACCTTCACACCATGCCCCGGTGCAATCTCATTGGATAAGGTCTCTACCCGGTCCTGCAGGACCTTTTCATCAAAAGATTTATTATGCAGGATACCATATTTGTTGTCGTCGATCCGCCCGGCTGAGTCACCGCCAAAGGAGTAACTTCTCAGGACGGAACCCATTTTGCCAAGAAATTCACCCATGTCATCTTCAGAGGTATTCTTGGCCATATCGCCGAGATTATCGAGATGCAGCAGTGTCAATTCCAGGTCCTGGCCCGTTTCGGCAGCGATGGATAACTGATCATTCGCCAGGGTCATAAAATCGTTTTTATCCAACAATCCGGTTTCAGTATCCCGATTGACGGATAAAGACTGGGCTGCCGGCATGCCTGTGACATTAAGGGTCAGGTATAGATGGCCATGTGTGCGCGGAAGGCTGCAAGCCCCAACAACGGCGGTTACATTCGTATTTTTCATGCGAGCCGCAACCGGGCTGATCCGCTCACCTTCCTTCATATTTTCAAGAAGATAGCTGATCACGCGCTGATCAATCGGATCCAGGATATCGACGAATTTCTTACCCTGCAACTCACTCAGGTCTTTACCGGTAATACCTTTGGCTGCTCCAGAGGAAAAGCAGATCACACCACTGCTGTCCAGCTCGATTAACAGATCAGCTGCTGCAAAGGAAAAGGCGACAAAGCGTTCCTTGTCGTCTCGGAGTTCATTGATTTTGGTTGAGCCGGCCACCGTACTACCCTTTTTGCTTAAGACCGGATACTAGAGTTTTAATTCTTAAGAAAGGGCAAATAAGACAAATAATAATATATAAAAAGTCCGGATAAAAACCCGGACTTTTCTTTTTACATAATCAACTTTCCGGTTTGGGGTCCGGAAGAACTGTCCTGATATGAAGTTCTCTCAGATTTTTAGGTGGGACCGGCGCCGGCGCCTGCATCATCAGATCCTGAGCCTGCTGGTTCATCGGGAAAAGGATAACCTCCCGAATATTCGGCTCATCTGCCAGTAACATGACAATCCGGTCAACACCCGGCGCAATACCACCGTGGGGCGGCGCGCCATATTTGAAGGCGTTCAGCATGCCGCCGAAACGGTCTTCTACGACCTGAAGATCATATCCGGCAATTTCAAAGGCTTTCATCATAATATCAGGTCGGTGGTTCCGGATAGCACCGGACGACAGTTCAATACCGTTACAGACGATATCATACTGGTATCCTTTGATATCCAGCGGATCCATGGTCTCCAGAGCCTCCAATCCACCTTGTGGCATGGAGAACGGATTATGGCTGAAATCGATTTTCTTCTCTTTGTCGTCATATTCATACATGGGGAAATCAATCACCCAGCAGAATTTGAAGACATCTTTTTCGCAGATACCGAGATCGTTACCGATAATGTTCCGGGCTTTACCGGCAAGCTCAGCCGCTTCCAGTTCCTTACCGCAGGCAAAGAAAATACCATCACCATCCTTAACGCCGGCAGTTTCCTGGATCTTGGCGATCCGCTCTTCATCCAGGTTTTTAGCAATCGGTCCTTTGGCTTCGCCATCCTTAAAGATGATATAGCCAAGACCGCCTGCGCCTTCTTTGCGGGCCCAGTCATTCATTTTGTCAAAGAAACTACGAGCCCGATCACCAGCTCCCGGAGCCGGGATAGCGCGAACGACAGATCCTTTTTCAACGGCACCGGCAAACAGACCAAAACCGGATCCCCGGAAAATTTCGGTAACATCTGACAGCAAGATCGGATTCCGAAGGTCAGGCTTGTCGGAACCATATTTCAGCATGGCATCGTCAAATGGAATTTTAACGAAAGGCGTTTCAACCTTGCGATCACCTGCAAATTCCTGGAACACTTTCGTCAGAACCGGCTCAACAGCGCTAAAGACGTCATCCTGGGTTACAAAAGCCATTTCGACATCAAGCTGGTAAAATTCACCCGGGCTGCGATCGGCTCGCGCATCTTCATCACGGAAGCAGGGCGCAATCTGGAAATACCGGTCGAAACCGGACATCATCACCAGCTGCTTGAACTGCTGAGGCGCCTGCGGCAGGGCGTAGAACTGTCCCGGATGCATCCGGCTCGGGACAAGGAAGTCCCGGGCACCTTCCGGAGACGACGCTGTCAGGATCGGTGTCTGGAATTCCATGAAACCCTGGTCGATCATATTCTGACGCAAGGCTGCGATAACCTTGGAGCGCAGAACGATGTTGTTATGCAGACGTTCGCGGCGCAAATCCAGATAGCGGTGACGCAGTCGGATATCTTCCGGATATTCCTGCTCACCAAAGACCGGCATGGGAAGATCCTCGGCAGCAGACTGCAAAGCAAAATCCTCGATATCGATTTCGACCTTACCGGTCGGCAGGTTCGGATTGACCGTTTCCTCACTCCGGGCAACGACCTTGCCTGTCACTGTAATAACGCTTTCAGAACGGGCCGCTTCAACCTGCTTGAAGATCGGTACATCTGTTTCAATCACGCACTGAGTGATACCGTAATGATCCCGAAGGTCAACGAACAGCAGATTACCATGATCGCGCTTCCTATGGACCCAGCCTGAAAGGCGAACGGTTTTGCCAACGTCACTGTCGCGAAGTTCCGCGCAGGTATGTGTACGATAACTATGCATCTCGTTTCTCTTAAGCGATTATCAGGATCAATAATTCAGGTGCGGGCACCAAAAGGCTTCTCTTACATGCTTTTTGAGCAAAGGCCAACCTTCCTTTGCGGGAAAAAATGAACTAGTCTAACTTAAACCCTAAGCTTTCCTGTAATTCTACCGGTGCAAACAGCAAACCAGCAGTCCGGTTGACCTGAAAAGAGCAATAATAGTCATGCAGATTGTGACATCGACAGAAGCGCTTTCCGATTTATGTAATCGTCTATCTTCTCATCCCTATATCACCATTGATACGGAATTCTTAAGGGAAAATACCTTCTGGCCAGAACTCTGCCTCGTACAAATCGCTAGCGATGATGAATCTGCTATTATTGATCCCCTCGCAGATGGAATGGATCTGGCACCGCTTTTTCAACTTCTTCAGAATGAAGATGTTCTGAAAGTCTTTCATGCCGGTCGTCAGGATCTTGAGATTTTCCACCATCTGTCCGGTTCTGTTCCCATGC
This sequence comes from Alphaproteobacteria bacterium UBA6062, assembly GCA_002428885.1. Classification (GTDB taxonomy): domain Bacteria; phylum Pseudomonadota; class Alphaproteobacteria; order Sneathiellales; family Sneathiellaceae; genus Sneathiella. The sequence goes on along the minus strand of DIYE01000312.1, from coordinate 16,754 downwards.
CGATCTTTGATACCCAGGTGGCCGCCATGGTTTGCGGGTTTGGCGAGTCCGTTGGCTATGACACGCTGGTCACCAAAATCACCGGAAAAGGGATTGATAAATCTTCCCGCTTTACCGACTGGTCAAGACGGCCGCTGACAGAACGGCAGTTAAAGTATGCCGAAGCGGATGTAACCCATCTTCGTAAAGTCTATAAATATCTCAGGAAACAACTTGAAAAGTCAGGTCGATCCCACTGGCTGACATCGGAAATGGCCATTCTGGAATCGCCGGAAACCTATTTCATACCACCCGAGAACGCCTGGAAAAGAATAAAAGCCAGAAGCAACAAACCTCGCTTTTTTGCTATCTTACAGGCGATTGCTGCCTGGCGGGAAGAGCAGGCACATTACCAGGATATTCCAAGAAGCCGGATATTGCGGGATGAAGCTTTGCTGGAAATCGCTTCAAATCCCCCAAAAGATGCTGAGAAACTGTCGCATGTAAGAGGGATCGGCAAGAAATTTGCGGAAGGAAAGATGGGCGCCGGCCTGCTGGCGGCCATCCGCAAAGGACAGGAATTGCCGGATGATCAATGCCCCTCCGTTCCGCAAAAGACGCCACCGCCAAAAGGTCTCGGACCATTGATGGATCTGCTAAAGGTCCTTCTGAAAAGCCGTTGCGAGGAAGCCGGTGTCGCCCAGAAACTGATCTGCAACAGTCAGGATCTGGAAAAGATCGCCGCCGATAGCAATGCCGATATCCCCGCACTGAAAGGCTGGCGTTATGAAGTTTTCGGACAACACGCCCTTGCTCTGAAAGAAGGAAAGATCGCCTTCACCGCCGAAAATAACCGTATCCGGATTATTGATCTTTCATAATCCGGATTTCAGGCTCCCGACCGAGGCTTTTAGCAAGAGCGGCAAGGCGGCTCTCCACATGAACACCCGTTAAGACCGATAACTCTTCGGGCAAAGACAGGACGATTTTACCCTTCTCCTTGGTCAGACCGGTTTGTGGCAGCAATCCAATGGTTCCGCCGCTCACGGAATGAGACAGTCGAAGGGCGAGACCAAGGCTCAGCGCATGCCCCTTCTCTTCCTCAGACACCAAAGCCAGTCCGTCTTCGGGCGCATGCCCGTCCAGATTTCCGCGATATCTTGTATAGACAGCCAAGGCAACGATCGCCCGTCCTTTATGACCGATACCGCTGAAGGGTGCCCTGAAAATCCGCCTGAAAGCCTGCGGTGCCCTGTAGTCCGTGTTCATGGACCAGGCAATATCCGACAGGGTTGCCGAAGCGAGAGCCAGTCGCTGCCCTTTTTCACTGATATGAGAAAAAGCATCCCGCATCCAGTCAAAGATTTCCTCGCCATGCTCCGCGAACCGTCCTTCTCTTGCAGCCATATCCCGACAGGCTTCCAAAAGCGGGTCCCGCTTGCGGACCGGTTTTTTAAGCTCGGAAAACAACATTCCCTCACGCAATCCGTTAGCGGAAAAGACCACATTCTTGGGATCAATCCGGTCAAACAACTCATCCATAATAATAGCTGCCGTCCGCATGGTGCCAACACGGGAATTGGAAACCAATGGAACAGAACGAAGCTCCTGATCGCTCCTGGCCATCACTTCGCGGATCATATCGCGCATTTTGGCGTGAGACAGTTTGTAGTTATGGATGATGTTCAAGGAGTGGCCGGTTTTGGAAATGTGGTAGCGCGCCAATGTCCGCCAGGCACCGCCCACAACATAGAAATTGCGCCCCTGCATTTCCGGCAGCCAGTCCACCTGTTCGAACTGGTCCTTTAAATAAGTTCTGAGTTCCTCGTCATTCATGCCCATACGGGATAAGCGCAAGGCTCCCAACGGCAGCGTAACCGTGTTACCGATCCGGTGATCTTCAACCTTTACCAGTTCAAGACTACCGCCGCCCAGGTCACCAACCAGTCCGCGGGCATAAGGCATGCCGGACAGAACCCCGAGGCCAGCGTAGCGGGCTTCCTGTTTGCCGCTCAGGACCTGCACATTGAGATCGCATTCCTGTTCCACATCCGCAACAAATTCCGAACCGTTATCCGCTTCACGGACCGCTGCCGTGGCCGCAACCAGGACACGGTCAATGCCCATCTGACTGACAAGGGCAGCATATCGGCGAAGCGCTGCCATGGCCTTGTCCATCGCGTCCTGCCCCAAAAGTTGGGAATGGCCAAGATCACGCCCCAGGCCACACAGGACTTTTTCATTAAATTTCGGGAGCGGTACCCGCGACGGTCCGTCAAACACAACCAGACGAACCGAGTTCGATCCGATATCAATAACAGCAGTCAGTTTCTTGGAAGATTTGACTTCCGGATCCAGGCTTCGGTCTCGACTGTCAACAATATCCTGCACTAATCTACTCTTTGGTTGTTGCGTCCCGCACCGGTCTGCCTGAAGACATCCCTAACTCGGTGGGATCAGCTTCGGAACCGGGTTATTCACCTTTAAAGCTTTTCCTCGGCCAGATAAAGAAGGATTAGTCAAAAAATAATTATGGGATGAGAAAGGTTTCTTGGTTTCCGGATGACGCATATATTCCCCGTCCGGCTGTAAAACCCAGCATTGCTGCGTGTCTTTGAGACATGCAACCATGATCTGATCCAATACCTGACGGTGAACTGTCTCGTTGGTCACGGGAACCAGCGTTTCAATACGCCGGTCAAAGTTACGGGGCATCCAGTCCGCGGATGTCATAAAGACTTTTGCATCGGCAGACGGCATTTCCTTCCCGTTGCCAAAGCAGACAATCCGGGAATGCTCCAGAAAACGGCCGACAATACTGCGGACATGGATATTTTCGGATAACCCCGGAATGCCGGGCCGGAGGCAACAGATACCCCGAACGATCAGCCGAATATCGACACCGGCATTGCTGGCTTCGTACAGCTTGTCGATGATCTTGGCATCCACCAGGGAATTCATCTTT
>DIYE01000312.1:0-13749 GCA_002428885.1 Alphaproteobacteria bacterium UBA6062 | reverse complement strand
TTCATCTTTGCCCAGACAGAGGCAGGTTTGCCTTTCTTCGCAAACTTGATTTCCTCATCAATCATATCGATTAGAGAATCCCGAAGGCTGTAAGGCGATAAGAAGAGTTTCTGAAGACCCTTTGGTTTGGCATATCCGGTGATGTAATTAAACATCAGCGCCACATCTTTTGCCAAAATCGGATCATCCGTAAAAAGCGACAGATCCGAATAGATCCGGGCATTGATAGGGTGATAGTTGCCGGTGCCGAAATGCATGTAGCTTCTGAGATTACGGCCTTCACGGCGGACAACCAAAGAGACTTTGGCGTGGGTCTTCAGATCAAGGAACCCGTAGATGACCTGGGCGCCAGCCCTTTCCAGATCCCGGGCCCAGCGAATATTGGCTTCCTCATCAAAGCGGGCTTTAAGTTCAATCAGCGCGGTGACGGATTTTCCGGCTTCCGCCGCTTCAATCAAAGCCTGAATTATCGGAGAGTCAGAGGAAGTCCGATACAGAGTGTGCTTGATTGCTACCACATCGGGATCTGCGGCTGCCTGACGAAGGAACTGCACCACCACATCGAAGCTTTCATAAGGATGATGAACGACAAAATCCTTCACGCCGATGGCATTGAAGACATTACCGCCAGCATCCCTTACCCTCTCCGGATAACGGGCTTCCGCCGGATCAAACATCAGGTCCGGCCGTTCCTGCCCGATAAGCTGCGAAATGGTGGAAATACCAAGGATGCCGTCAATAATCATGATGGCCCGGCTGTCTATCTCCAGCTCTTCCGCCAGGAAATCAACCAGATGATCCGGCGTCCCTTTATCCACCTTCAGGCGGATAACACTACCCCGGCGGCGGCGCTTGAGAGCGCTTTCAAACAGGCGGACCAGATCTTCAGCTTCTTCTTCGACCTCGATATCACTGTCCCGGATCAGCCTGAACATTCCCTGACCGTCGACACTATATCCCGGAAACAGCTTATCCAGGAACAGGGTCACTGTGTCCTCCAGGGTGATATAGCGGATCTCCCGGCCCGGAAGGCGGATAAAGCGTCGCATGGTCTGCGGGAACAGCAAAAGCGCCTTGAGTTTCTGATCCTTCTGCCCGGACAGTTGCAGGATCATGCCGAAACCCAGATTCTGGATAAACGGAAATGGATGGGACGGATCAATGGCCATGGGTGTGAGAACGGGAAAGATCTGTTCTTCGAAGTAATTTTCGAGCCAGGCTTTGTCATCATCAGAAAGCTGTTTCGCCCGAAGAACGGAAATATTCTCGGTTTCCAGTTCTGTCAGCAGATCTTTCCAGATACGCTGCTGTTCATCGATCAGTTTGGCGGCCTTTTCATCAACCCTGTCAAGAGCCTGGGACGGGGTCAGCCCGTCGTCGCTCAGAGTGGTAACCTGTGCATTGATCTGCCCCCATAACCCGGCAACGCGAACCATATAGAATTCATCCAGGTTGGTTGCGGAGATAGACAGAAACCTTAAACGCTCCAGCAGTGGATGTTGGTTATTATCCGCTTCCTCCAGAACCCGCCAGTTAAAGGAAAGCCAGGATAATTCCCGATTGATAAATCGAGAATGGCTATCGACGGTTACATCGATAATTTCCTGGTCTTCCGGTATATTGATGGGAGCGCTCACATTACTGCCTTGCTTTAAGTAATCGTGTTTCCTTCTCGTAACATGGTTTTGTCACTCTTTTATGACAACTTCCCCATTCGTCTAGAAGACTTGATCTACTGCTTCACCCTGTTCCAGATCTGTTTTTTACAGATAAAGAGAACGCAGCCTTCCACTTCCAGGACATCGGGTTCCTTCAGGCGCATTTCGGAGCTATAGGTATTACCGTCTTCCGGATTATAAATCGATCCGTCATCCCATTCCTGGTCGCCGGTTTTCTCAAGACCGCTGAGCAGGTTGATACCGATAATCGGGCGGCTTCGCAGCTTCTCGTCCTGATTATTGATATCCACTTTGGGTTTCCCCTTTTCATCATTCGGCTCTTTCAGCCAGATGATTTTTCCGCAGAATTTATCTCCTTCACAGGAGGTAATTTCCACATGGCTTTTACCTTCAACCGTCTCCCAGATACCAATGACATCTGCAGAAGCGGCCTTTGAAACAAAAACCGCTGCAAGGGAGATTGCCATAAATCCGATAATGCGTTTCATATTGCCGACCCTTTTTTGCCTTGCTTTAAAGCGTACCGGGGAATGAACCGCCATCCAAGAGAATATTCTGTCCGGTAATAAAACCGGCTTTATCGCTACACAAAAAGGCGCAAGCCGCCCCGAACTCTTCAGGTCTGCCAAACCGTCCCGCCGGGTTCTGGGCAGCCCTTTCTGCAGCGATCTCTTCAATCGGACGACCGGAGGCTTCTGCGGCCGGTTTTAAGGTGGACTGCAGCCGATCCGTATCAAAAGGACCAGGCAACAGGCCATTGATGGTTACGTTATGAGCAACCGTTTTTCTGGAAATACCGGCAACGAAGCCTGTAAGGCCAGCCCGTGCGCCGTTGGATAGTCCCAGAATATCAATCGGCGCTTTTACCGCTGCTGAAGTGATGTTGATGATGCGGCCGAATTTTCTCTCCTGCATGCCATCAACGGTCTGGCGAATGAGTTCGATTGCCGTCAGCATATTGGCATTAAGGGCCTTCATCCAGTCATCCGTTGTCCAGTCACGAAAATCACCGGGAGGCGGACCACCCGCGTTATTAACCAGGATATCCGGATTAGGACAGGCTTTAAGAACCGCGGCACGTCCCTCTTCTGTTGTAATATCACCGGCAATAGCGGTTACCTGAACCCCGTAACGGGATGCGATCTCGTCTGCGGTTTCCTGAAGTGGTCCCTCTGTTCGGGCGGTTAGAACAAGATTGACACCTTCCTCGGCAAGCGCAGCCGAACAGGCTTTTCCAAGCCCCTTACTGGAAGCACAGACAATAGCGTTCCTGCCCTTAATTCCAAAATCCATTATAGTTGTCCTTCTTTTTCCAAAAGGTCCCGAACAAGGGGGACAGTGATGCGCCTCTTTTTTGACAGGGACAAGCCATCGATGGCTGAAACCATATAGCGGGCCTGCCCGAAAGACCGTTCCAGCCGGGTCATCATATACTGGATGACATCCGGCCCTATCTGTAAATGCCGGTCGGCAAACAATTTAAGGAGGACCGATGCAAACAGCATATCATCAGGCTCCCGGATGCGGGTGACCTGAATCGCACCCATGCGGGATTTCAGATCCGGCAGCTTGATTGGCAATTCTGCCACGGAGTGTCGGGAGGTCATCAATAGATACCCCCCCTTCTCTTTGACCAGATTGTAAAGATGAAAAAGCTTGTCTTCCGGAAGTACATCTTCCAGATCTTCAAGGACAAGCGGACCGGAAGCCAGCGCCGCCAGTTGGTCAAGGTCCATTTCTGCCAGATCCTCAAGATCAAGGCTGGTCGCGCCTGTCCGCTGCATCCAGACATGAGACAGATGGGTCTTTCCGCTACCCTCAGATCCAGTCAGCAACAGAAACGGTCCCGGCCAATCCGGCCAGCGATCAATCCAGGCAACGGCTTCAGCATTGGGATCGGCGACCAGGAAATCTTCGCGGCCATGAGCGGCTCGCCAGGCCAGATCAAGGGGAAGCTGCTCGGCACTCACTCTTCTTCCTCCGGCACTTCCAGGCGTGGCCCATAAAGAGGACTTCCCATATACTGTGACAGGGCAAAACGGCTAAGCACACCGACGACAGCCGCGACAGGAACCGCAATCAAAACCCCGACAAAACCGAACAGGCTACCACCGGCCAGCAGGCCAAACATCACCCACACCGGATGAAGTCCGACTTTTTCACCAACCAGCTTCGGTGTCAGCACATAGCCTTCCAGAACCTGACCGACAACAAAAATTGCCCCGACAATGCCGATCAGGACGAAGTCGGGCCAGAACTGGAACAGGGCCACCCCGACGGAAGCCACGAAACCAACAATCGCCCCCACAAAAGGAATAAAGGAAATCAGACCGGTCACGATGCCGATCACCAGACCGAATTCCAGGCCGACCAGCAGCAAAGCCGTGCCATAATAGATTGCCAGAATCAGGCAGACCATGGACTGACCGCGGACAAAACCGGCCAGGACATCGTCAACATCCCGGGCGATGGTCCGCACCTCTTCCAGTTTGTTTCTGGGAATCCAGCTATCGACTTTTGCGGTAATCCTGTCCCAGTCCCGGAGGAGATAAAAGGCCACCACAGGTGTAATCACCAGCAGGGAGAGCAAATTAACAAAAGCAAGCCCCTGATCCAGCAGGTTAGAGGTCAGCGATCCGATATTCTTGATGGCATTGCCGGCGTAACTGGTGATGGCGGCTTTAAATTCATCGCTCGCCTGCAGCATTTCGATATCGACAAACTGAGCGATAATCGGCTTCACAATATCATAGAGCGCGGTGATATAACCCGGCAGGCGCTTCAGAAGACCAATAAGCTGATCGGCAAGAGCCGGGACCAACAGGATCAGTGTCAGGCAACTAACCAGCAGAAAGACACCGACAATAAGCGATGTCGCCGTTGTGCGCCCCATTCCGCGCTCTTCCAGTTTATCGGCCACAGGATCCAGGAAATAGGCGACCGCCATCCCGAGCACAAAGGGCAGTAGAATATCGCTAAGTACCACCAGGAACAGAACAAACACTGCCACCAGTATGGTCCAGAAACGGACATGTTGTTTCAGTGTCATAGGAGCCCCTTAAGAATGATGCGCCTCGGAAATCCAGCCTCTGACATAACTGTAGCCGGACAGAATGGTTGTTATCGCCACTATATAAACACTGACTGTCTGGAGTAAACCAAGCTCAAGTTTAAAAGCGGCAGCGCCCAGTATCAATGCGGCCAGGAAAATCTGGGAGAAAGTATTGATTTTGCTAATCCTGACCGGATGAATGGCAATCCGGATCCCCATCAGAAATGAGAAAATAATACCACCGACAATCAGCAGGTCCCGGCTGACAACCAGGATAACCAGCCAGCTTGGGATATCCTGCTTGATACCGAGCGTTATATAAATGGCAACGAGCAGGATCTTGTCTGCCAAGGGATCCAGATATTTTCCGAGCCGGGTCGTAAGATTGAATTGCTTGGCAATCAGTCCGTCGAGCGCATCCGACAAACCGCCCAGGACAAAAAAACCAAAGGCGATCAGCATTTCCTCCCGCAGGATCAACCAGACGATCAATGGAACGGAAAGGATCCGGGCCAGCGTTATGCTATTGGGAATGTTCATGATCCTAATGCCTCGGCTTCAGGACCATCTTAAGGAGAAACGTCACTGTTCAGCATCCAGTATCCGTCCACATTTTCCAGATACAAATCCCGCTGGGCAAGGGCACTTGTCAGCTGCTCTAATTCCCCGACAAAGGAAATTTCCCAAAACGCCTGATCAACGGCCAGCTCCCGGACGCGTATGGACTGCACAGCGGGCACGGAACGGGTTTTCTGCTGGATCTGCATCCAGTTCTGCAAGCCTGAAATTTTTGTTGAAACAGCCAACCGGTTTTCAATGGACCGGTCGAGAACATTCTGGTCTTTCCAGCTTTCCTGAAGATTATTGACCATATCGAAAATAGCAGCCCTGAAAATATCCCGGTCCGTGTCTCCGCCTGTGAAGCTTTCAATCACAGCAGCGGACAGACCGTCATTTCGCTGATAGGAAACGTCAAGACGGCGAATACCGCCATTACCCTGAAGACTGGCATAAGCGACGAGGACCGATCCGGCACCGTAAGCATCCGCTATATCGCCAAGGGCTCTCTCGTCCAACCCAACGGCCTCGTCAGCGCTTACCATCCGGATATCTTCAAGCGTTCCGCTGGCAACAAGAATGGGAACGATTTGTTCTTGCGCCCAGTCATCCATCCTTTTCTGACTGCCTTCAGGTCCCTCGCCCCTTTCAAAAACACCGAGCCAGGCATCTCGCCACGGATTGGGTTCTTCCCAGAGATTCTTTGATCCCACCATATCGAAAACCGGCAGAACCAGCAGCGGCTTGCTGCGCGTTTCAGCATAGGGAATGGACCGTGCTTCAAGAATCGGCCGAATACGACTGGCCCGAAAATCATAGGTCAGATCAGCAATATACCGGGTCGCCGATGTCTTCTCATTCGATACCTGAAATCCGGCTACCATAGGCGTAATTTCAGAATCAGGCAGTTCTGGCAGATCCCCGTGATAACTTTTCGGTGTAAGATTCCGCAAAAGTGCCCTGAAGGCCCTTTGCTGACCTTGGGCGACGGCAATCGTCCGTGCTTCATTGGCTGAAGCCGCTGTCACATCCACTGAAATCCCCCGAACAGAAAACAGGCCATTGCTTGCGGCATTCGCATAAGAGGTGCCGAGGAGGATCAATCCGGTTATAATTATGGACAGCAGTGCTAGCACTCGACTGTCAGCTTTTGTTTCCGTCATTGCAAACCACTGGAAAAAACGTATGTTGACGCATCTAGAATCAGGATACCGGATACAGCATATCTTATGAAGACCGATAGCTCCAAAAAAAGTTACAGCTACAAGGATGCAGGCGTTGATATTGACGCCGGAAATTCTCTCGTAGATGCCATTAAACCTTTGGCCGCATCGACCCGACGAGCGGGCGCCGACGCGGATCTCGGTGGCTTCGGTGCTATATTTGATCCCAAAGCCGCCGGTTTCAAGGACCCGCTTCTGGTTTCCGCAACCGATGGCGTGGGCACAAAGCTCAAAGTCGCGATTGATATGAACAAGCATGACACGGTCGGCATCGATCTGGTGGCCATGTGCGTCAATGATCTGGTTGTCCAGGGGGCGGAACCGCTTTTCTTCCTCGATTATTTTGCGACAGGAGGCCTCGATGTCTCCGCGACCCGCGATATTGTCGCCGGTATCGCAGAGGGCTGCAGACAGGCCGGTTGCGCGCTTATCGGCGGCGAGACAGCGGAAATGCCGGGCATGTATGCCAAGGGCGACTATGATATGGCGGGCTTTACCGTCGGTGCAGTTGAGCGCGATCAACTGCTCAAGGCGGATACCCTCAATGAAGGGGATATTCTGATCGGTCTCGCCTCTAGCGGTGTTCACTCCAACGGTTATTCACTGGTCAGGCGCCTGATCACCGATTTTGACCTGGACCTCACCGCTCCGGCACCGTTTGATGAAAGCATCAACCTGGGCGATGCCCTGATCGCCCCCACCCGGATTTATGTCAAAAGCTGCCTCGCGGGCATTCGTGCCGGTCATATCAAGGCGCTATCTCACATTACCGGCGGCGGTTTGTTTGAAAATATCCCGCGTATCCTGCCGGATCACCTTGTTGCTGATATCGACGCGAATGCCTGGACGCTTCCGCCCCTGTTCAAATGGCTGGCGGAGCTTGGCAATATTGCCCCGCGGGAGCTTGCCACGACCTTTAACTGCGGCCTCGGCATGATTGTCGCGGTTGCGCCTGAACATGAAAAAGAGGCACTCTCCCTGCTTGCGGATCAGGGCGAAAGCCCCATAACGGTAGGCCGTCTGGTAAAACGGACAGGCGATGCAGAGCAAGTAGTTATCCAGGATCTTGAGAAGGCATTCCTCCAGTGAAAGTAGCGGTTCTTATCTCCTCAAGAGGGTCCAATATGCAGGCTCTCGTCCGAGCCTGCCAGGAAGAGGACTTTCCGGCCGAAATCGTCACAATCCTGTCCAACAACCCGGATGCCGCCGGACTTGATTTCGCAAAAGCACACAATATTCCGACCCAGGTGATCAATCACCGGGATTTTGAAAATCGCGAAGATTTTGACGAAGCCGTCAGTGCCTATCTGGAAGAACAGCAGATCGACCTGATCTGCCTTGCCGGATTTATGCGGCTGCTTACCCCGGAATTCGTCAATCGCTGGCGGGACCGGATTATCAACATTCATCCGTCATTGCTACCGGCTTTCAAAGGCCTTCATGTGCATGAACGTGCCATTGAATCCGGTGCGCGCTTCACCGGCTGCACGGTTCATGTGGTCCGTCCGGAAATGGATGACGGCCCCATTATCGCGCAGGCCGTCGTCCCCATTTTGCAGGAAGATACACCGGAAACACTGGCCGCCCGTATCCTGGAACAGGAACACAGGATCTACCCCCTCGCCCTCCGCCTTATGGGGGAACGTCGCGTGAAGATCCATGGCTCTGTTGCCCGGATCACCGACGCACCGGAGCCTGAGGCCTCCCTCACCAACCCGTCTGTAAAAGACTGAAGCAAAAGTTCCAGGCCGTATGAGGCCTAATCCGCGCCGGGCAGTCCTTGAATTTTTGGAATATTTTCCGGATCAAGACTCCAGCTCGAACTGTCGGATACACAAATATGAGAGTCAGGCCGGATTGAAACCTCACCTTCTAGGCTTCCGGCCGGCACAACCAGCAAGGCACCCTTCATCTGAAGGCTTGGAACCGGCGATCCACATCCAGTGCAGAAATCCCGTCTATGACGTGTTTCGGGGAGCTGGAAACTCTTGATCTGCTCTTCTCCTGATAGCCAGGCAAGTGACGCCGATGAGGAAAACAGATTGGCGGCGTGAGCCGTCCCGGTTCCTTTCTGGCATCGCGTACAATGACACAGAAAAAAACTGTCAAAGTCACCGTCAATTTCAAAAGTTACCGCGCCGCATAAACAGGCACCCGTCATCCTGGAAGTCATTGCAGTCTCTTTTTACCCATTATGCTTCTTTCTTTTTACGCTTAGCCCGCCGTGCCAACGTATTGAGCAGTTCAACACCTGCGGAGAAAGCCATAGCAGCATAAAGATAACCTTTTGGCACATGGGCACCGAAGCCTTCTGCAATCAGCGTCATGCCGATCATCAACAGGAAACCAAGGGCCAGCATAACAACGGTCGGGTTCCGGGAGATGAACTCGGAAAGCGGATTGGCCGCAACCATCATAATGGTCACTGCAACCACCACGGCAATAACCATAATGACAATCTCATCCGTCATGCCAACGGCCGTGATAATACTATCGACGGAGAAAACAATATCCAGCAGGATAATCTGCGTAACGGCAGCGGCAAAACTGACCTGAACACCGGTCTTGCTACCCGCCTCCTCGTCACCACCTTCCACGTGATGTTTGATTTCCGTCGTGGCTTTCCAGACCAGGAACAACCCACCGGCCAGCATAATGATATCCCGCCAGGAGAAAGACTGTTCCAGCACCGTGAAGACCGGCTCCGTCAATCCGACAATAATGGTAATCACTGACAACAGCCCGAGCCGCATAATCATGGCCAGGCCGATTCCGACCATCCGTGCCGTCTTCTGCTGATGCGGCGGCAGTTTATTGCTGAGAATGGAGACAAAAATAAGGTTGTCGATCCCCAGAACAACCTCCATGACAATCAGTGTCAGAAGCGCAATAATCGCTTCCGGTTGTGCTAGAACTGTCAGGAATTCCATGCGTTAATTTCCCCCTATTGAATTCATCAATAGGTAACCGGCCTTGATGAAAGCTTCAAGTTAACGAATATCACTAGAGCATAAAAAAAGCCGCCCCAACCGGAGCGGCTTTTTTGATTGGTGTCCCGCAGCAGTTAGCGAGAGTAGAATTCGACGATCAGGTTCGGTTCCATCACAACCGGATAAGGAACATCTGACAGGCTCGGAATTGTGTTGAACGTGCCTTTCATGGCTTTATGATCAACATCCATATATTCCGGAACTTCGCGTTCTGCGCTGGCAGTTGCTTCGAGAACCAGAGCCATCTGCTTGGATTTCTGACGAACCTCAATAACGTCACCCGGCTTGACCTGGTAAGAAGCGATATTCACTTTTTTACCGTTGACGGTAACATGACCGTGGTTGACGAACTGACGGGCAGCGAAAACAGTCGGTACGAATTTCATGCGGTAGACAACAGCATCCAGACGACGCTCCAGCAGACCGATGAGATTTTCGGATGTATCGCCTTTCAGACGAACGGCTTCGGTGTACAGGCGGCGGAAAGATTTCTCGGTGATGTTACCGTAGTAGCCTTTCAGCTTCTGTTTGGCACGCAGGTGAATACCGAAGTCGGAGAGCTTGCCGCGGCGGCTCTGACCATGCTGGCCCGGTCCGTATTCGCGGGAATTAACAGGGCTCTTCGGACGACCCCAGATATTTTCGCCCATGCGGCGATCAATTTTGTATTTGGCTTGAATACGTTTACTCATAAGTCTTATTCCAATATGTAAAGGATAAGGCATGCCGACGAGGCTTGCACAAGACGCGCACTATACTCATGTTCCGCCCCCTGTCAACCGCCTTTATCCCTCTTTTCAGCGCATTTCAAGCTCTTGAAGAAAATCAAGAATTTCCCCGGAAACCCGATCCGGATCTTCATGGGTTACCCAGTGCGTTACCTCTGGCAATCGAACCAACTTCAGATCAGGGACCAATTCCTCTATCCCATCAATATTCGCCGGAATGAGAGCATGGTCTTTTTCTCCCCACACAACGAGTGTCGGGACTTTAACCACAAACTGGGCGGGTTCCAGGTCCAGGCCTTTCAGATCTCCCGACTTTGGCCGCGGTGTTAAAGGCGATGCTCGATAATAATTCAACATGGCTGTCAGGGCGCCCGGCTTTTGCCAGGCTTCAAGGTAAGCGGACCGGTCCTCTTCCGTCATCAGTCCCTTTTTAAAATGCCCGGCAAATGTCCAGTTCCAGAGCCAGTCGCAGTTGTCCGCAAGCAGCTTCTTCTCGATCCCCTCCTCCCGGAAATCCGCCATATACTGACTGTTTCGGATCTGGGTTTCATCTTCTTCCAGAAGTTTCGAGAAAATATAGGGGTGCGGACCGTTTAGCACCGTCAGACCTTTAACAAGATCCGGAACCGCCAAGGCAACCGACCAGGCGACCGCCGCCCCCCAGTCATGAGAGGCGAGATAGAAGCGCTCATGGCCAAAATGCCGGGCAAGGGAAACCACATCCTTAATCAAATGAGGAATACGATAGGCTTCCAGTCCTTCAGGCTTGTCTGACAGGTTATAGCCCCGCATATCAGGTGCCACGGCATGATATTTCTCACCCAGGACAGGAATCTGTTTTCGCCACGTATACCAAAATTCCGGAAAACCATGCAGCAGGATGACCAATTCCTTATTCCCGGCTCCGGCTTCCGCATAATGCAGCGTCACGTCATCCAGATCCGCAAATCCGTGAGTGATATCCATCATCTTATTGTCCTTATTTGAATGGCGTATCTATGTGTAATCAGAATACATGAATGTTGGAAGTTTTTTTACGGCTGACAGAAATATCTGTCGCAAGGGTCAGGTATCCAGATCGCTTAACCGAAAGCCAGCAATTTTATGGATTTGCTCCAGAGCGGTCCGGAGTTCCATTTCCTGATCATTTTTAATGCGTTGTCGCATGGCATTGAGAATATCGTAGCGGTTTCGAACTCCTCGCACGGCGATAATAAACGGAAAGCCAAATTTTTCCTTATATCGGGTATTGAGATCGTCCAGCTCCAGCCCTTCTTCAGGTGAGCATTGATCAAGTCCCACACCAAGCTGTTCATTTCGCGAATTCTTTGACAGCGCCTTCAGATCCCGCACCTTATAACTAAGGTCGGGATAAGCGTTCAGCAGACTTACCTGCTGATCCCGTGAAGCATTTTCAACAACAGCTTTCATGATCCTGGAAAGTTCTTCCGAGGGCTGGAAACACCCATCTTTAAAAGAGGCTGTCGTAATCCAATGTGTGTCTGACTCATAGTATATGCTGCTGTATTTATTGATAAAATCAGCATATACCTGAAGGAATATTTTTAAACTTGCTCCCATAAGTAGCAAGATAATAAATCACATTAATCGTATCAATGGCTTTCTAATATAAACTTTTCCGACATAATTAACCTGATAGGAGAAATGTTCCCTGAACCTGATACGATGCAGGATATACCGGAGAGATAAATCAACTAATTAATAAGATCGGATGCGTCCGGTCGGTAAAAAAGTTCACCGATAATCTGATCGAGGTTAGCAACACCTGAAGAAATGCTTCTAGGCTGATCTTTTTCAATATAGGAAACGTAACGGTGTGTGTACTCGCCATACCCCCGTTGAGTGGACTCGGCTGCTTTAAACAGAGAATAGGCATCGACATATTCATGATGATACATAAGGCTGACGCCAAGCTGGAACAGATCATAGGCAGAACTGCCTCCCCTGATTGCCAGGCGATATCGGAATGCTTCCTTTGCAGACGGCCAATCCTTCAGCTTTACGGCACAGACACCACGCCTTAACCAGCCTTCCCCGCGCCAGGGTCTCAAATTCGTACCATCCCCCGCATTTTCAAAGCAACGATCATATTCTTTCAGTTGCTGAGCCGCATTAGCAGCCAGAACATGAATACCACCATGCCCAGTTTTCTGTTCAAGACTGCCTTCCGCAAGATCAAGAACGTCTTCAAATTCGCTATTGGCAAGAGCTCTCAGCATTTGATCATAAATGATGAGATCTTCCAGGATCTGCTTTTCGTTTTCCGGTAAGCTCGGGATATCAGCCTGGATCGTTGTATCAATTTCCGCCTGCATCGTCTCATACCGGCCACCCCAGCGAGGTGTTGCTGCAGCAAGCGCCTCGCGCCAGAGTGCCGTTTGCGACCGGACTTTTGATGGAAGCGTCTTCACATAACCCAGAGGTCCCGGATTGGGTTTCTGCCGCGACGCTTTATAAATATCGATTTTTTGAAGATGACCAATCAGCGCCAGAGGTTGCATTTTCAACCCCCTATCCAGCACTTCATGGGCGGCAGAAAAATTACGGTCCATCTCCATAAACTGATGCTTCTTCGTTTCCGAAGACCAGCGGTTTCCTCTCGCCCGGAAGCCCTGTTTCACCAGATACCGCGCCCGTATCAGCAGGCCATAGGCGGCGTCCGGCCTTTCCAGAGCCCATTTATCCATGGCGTCCGATAGCCAGCGAGCGGATAGATCTTGATCTTTCCAAAGAGTTTGATGGAACCAGAAGTAATCCCGGTAAGTGACGCTGCCATCCAGATATCCGTCATTGAGCTTGCCTGCCAATCTCTCAAGTTTATCAAACTCATGGGATTTCAAAAGCTCTCTGGGATAGAAGAGCGGGATGCCTCTGGCATCTGCTTTCAACCCCTGCGGCACAGCAAGAAAAACAGCCAAAAATAACAGAATGAGAATACGCATCTGACCTTCCTTAAGCCTGAAGGCCAGAAATCTAACGCTGCTTCCCTAAACTTCCGTCAAAAAGTGAAGCGCATTTTAGTCAAATATCACTCGTCCCGCTTTTTGGATTGCGACAGCCCTTTGATAATTCCCTGCAAAGCCCGGATATCCGTTTCCATCAGATTGAAACGGTGAAACATATTCCGCATGTTTTTGAGGATGGCCGATTTTCGGGCCTGGATCGGGTCAAAATATCCCCGTTCATCCAGTTCGTTTTCAATCCGTTTAAAAAGGTGACCAAGCTCTTCCTTGGTTGCCAGCCGCTCTTCATTGCGCATGACGGCTGCGGGTGTATCATCTGCCGCCTGGAACCATTCGTAGCCGACCAGAAGAACGGCCTGAGCAAGATTGATCGAGGAAAAGTCCGGGTTCAGCGGAACGGTGATAATCGTATCCGCGAGGGTAACATCTTCGCTAGACAGCCCCCAGCTTTCCTTGCCGAACAGAATACCGCAGGCTTCGTCCGCAGCCGTATAGCCTCGAAGCTCGTCTGCCGCTCCTTTCGGGGTAACCACTT
>DIYE01000057.1 GCA_002428885.1 Alphaproteobacteria bacterium UBA6062 | reverse complement strand
TCTGCGACACTCTGATTTGCCAGGCCCTGATCAACAGTCGGTGCATCATTGGTATTGACCACATTCAGCGTGAACGTCTCTGTCACGGTTGCTCCGGACGGATCCGTTGCCGTGACGTCCACAGACAGGCTGCCGACATGATCGTTAAGGGGCGTCCCGGTGAAGGTTGTCCCATTAAAGCTCAACCATGCCGGTAAAGCACCGCCGCCGGTAAGGGTCGCGGAATAGATCAAGCTGTCTCCGGCATCCACATCCTCAAACGCATCTGTCGGAACCGCAAAGCTAAAGGCTGCATCCTCGGTCGCATTCTGGGTCCCAATCCCCTGATCCACAACAGGTGCATCATTGGTGTTGCTCACATCCAGGGTAAAGCTTTCGGTAACACTGGCGCCGCCGCTATCGGTTGCGGTTACTTCAACGCTGATAGAACCGACATCCTCATTAAGCGGTGTTCCTGAGAAAACGCCGCCACTCAGTGACATCCAAGATGGCAACGCACCGCCGCCGACCAGGGTCGCCGTGTAGGTCAGAGTGTCACCAGCATCCATATCCGCAAAAGCATCTGATGGGATGGCGTAGCTGAAAGCAGCATCTTCTGCGACACTCTGATTTGCCAGGCCCTGATCAACAGTCGGTGCATCATTGGTATTGACCACATTCAGCGTGAACGTCTCTGTCACAGTCGCACCGGACTGGTCCGTTGCCGTGACCTCCACGGACAGGCTACCAACCTCGTCATTGGTCGGCGTACCGCTAAACGTCGTTCCGTCAAAGCTAAGCCAGGCCGGTAAGGCACCGCCGCCGGTCAGGGCCGCGGAATAGGTCAAGCTGTCTCCGGCATCCACATCCTCAAACGCATCTGTCGGAACCGCAAAGCTAAAAGCGCTGTCTTCGGTCGCAGTCTGATTGCCAATCCCCTGGTCCACAACAGGTACGGCTGTCAGGCTGGTCGGTATCGTCTGGTCGGCAAACTGCAAAAACTCGATGTTACGGACAGTATCCGTCCCATCGGCTCCCCCTCCCAGATGCTCAACGGTCCAACTGCTGTCGCCGCTGTTATAGGTTATGGCGTAATCGGCCCTGTTGCCGCTGAAGACCGCAGTGTCCGCGCCCGCGCCACCATCCAGCGTATCATTACCGCCATTGCCGGTAACAAGATCATCTCCGGAAAGCCCGTTTATCTCCTCTGCCGCAGAAGTTCCAACCAGAGTATCATTTCCTGAAGTACCGTTGATCGCCATCATTCATCTCCTCACCATCAAGCCTTTGAAAGTGCCCGGCAAGAAGATTCCTATGCATAAGTTCAGATGGAGTTTGATCGGTTCAGGACAGAAATTGAGAATTCATCCTCTTTAACCAACCAGATAAAATCACCCACCCATTGATTGCATTAGAAAACATCTCATCGATGACACCATTTACAAAAACCCAACCATAAAGTTCTGGAATGGGCAACTTATTATTTAATACGTTTATATTACAACCTCGCCAAAATATTGAAAAGAGAGGTTGTAGTTGGTAGAAAACAGCGAGATCTAAGATCTTTCTTTAAAATTTATTGGGGTATTAAATTTCAATAAGAAAGCATTATTTTGCGGTTGAATGAGCCTTCTTTTCTATGGAACAACAGAATCACCCTCCAAACTGTTAACCATATAGTTAATTGATATTTATACATAAAACCTAACGAAATTTTATTCGTCCTTTTCCTTGTAGAAAACAAAAAAGAAAGACAATCAACGTCTTGTACTTTTTCTAAACACGGTTTTGAGAGCTTATCCATGACGAGCATTACCTCTTCAACATTCACGTAAAAAATATGAAAAACACTCTCTTATAAGAAGAGTTCAAATATCTTCCTATTTTCTTCTCATATGCACTTTATAGGGGAATTTATAAAAGAACGGTTCGTATCTCATATCCATACAAAAGAGGTCACAAGATCCAAACAACAAAAAAGCCCCGCGGAAAACCGCAGGGCTTTTTGAATGGGGCGAGTGACCGGGATCGAACCGGCGACCTCCTGAGTCACAGTCAGGCGCTCTAACCAACTGAGCTACACTCGCCACAAGAGGCGCCCTATTTAGCTGTCATATAGGGGCCGGTCAAGCCGGTTTCTTCATTTGCCGGAAAAAAAGTCCGACAAACGGGTTACCGCATCAGACAGGACATCCTCTCGCTTACAGAAGCAAAAGCGCACGAAATGTTTTTCAGCATTGTCAGACATATAGAACGCGCTGACAGGCAGTGCCGCGACACCGGCTTCCGTGATAATCAGCCTGCAAAACTCTTCATCCGTTCCGGTAAAACCGATGGACCGGATATCCACATTGATGAAATAGGTTCCGTCACAAGCGGCTGTTTCAAAACCGGCATTCTCCAGTCCGTATTTGAAATAGTTCCGCTTGGACTGCATATCGATTTGTAGTTTCTCATAGAATTCATCACCCTTGTTCAGACCGTAGGCCACAGCCTGTTGCAGGGCGGGTGGTGTGGTGAAAGTGATAAATTGATGCGCTTTGGCGATACGGGCAATCAGTTCTGTACAGCCCGTTACATAGCCGACCTTCCAACCGGTCAGGGAAAATGTCTTCCCGGCGGATCCGATACGAACGGTTCTCTCCCCCATTCCAGGCAAGGTGGCAATGGGAACATGACGAGACAATCCGAAAACTATGTGTTCATAGACCTCATCACAAACCGCATAGGCGTCGTATTTCTGAACCTGCTCTGCGATCTGTTCCAGCTCGTCCAGGTTAAAAACCTTCCCTGTCGGGTTCATGGGTGTATTCAGCAAGACCAGTTTGGTTTTGTCTGAAAAGGCCGCCGCCAGGCGCTCTGGCTCCAACGTCCAGGAGGGTGGATCCAGGCGTATGAATTTTGGTATCCCGCCTGCCCTTAAAACCAGCGGAAGGTAACAATCATACAGAGGCTCAAACAGAACCACCTCATCTCCGGGCTCGATAAGTGCCATCAGGCAATCTGCCAGAGCCTCCGTAGCGCCAGATGTAATGAGGATGTCGGTATCGGGATTAACAGCAATGCCATAAAAGCGGTGGTTATGGTCGGCGACAGCCTGCCTGAGATCCGGTGTCCCCATCATGGGCGGATACTGGTTCGGACCTTCCATAAAGGCTTTAGCAGCCGCAGCCCGGATATCTTCAGGACCGTCTTCGTCAGGAAACCCTTGCCCAAGATTAATTGCCCCTGTTTCCTTCGCCAGCGCTGACATGGTTTCGAAAATTGTTGTTCCGAAGCCCGACAAGACACTGTTCGCCTGTTTCACCATAGCTGTTTCCTGCTTTCATTCTTTCCTTGCGGTCCGCGATTTCAACAGGCATACCTTTCCCTGTCAACCGGCACATGCTGAAAGGGCAAGGATAATGGGTATTTCAAAAAAAATGTCTAACCTGGGGACTGAGACAGCCTTTGATGTCCTGGCCAGAGCCGCTGCGCTCGCGTCCAAAGGAATGGATGTAATAAATTTAGGGATCGGGCAACCTGACTTTCCTACCCCGCCTCCTATTGTTGAGGCCGGTATCAAGGCCATGCGGGACGGCCATCATGGATATACGGCGGCAAACGGCATTCCGGCATTGAGAGAAACGGTCGCAGACGATATCTTTAAACGCCGGGACGTTCGTGTCTCGGCAGATAATATTCTGATCATGCCCGGTGGAAAGCCAACCATGTCCTTCGCTATTGAAATGTTTGGTGAAGACGGCGCGGAGATCCTGTATCCTAATCCAGGTTTCCCCATTTATGAAAGTATGATCCGTTATTCCGGCGCGACACCTGTGCCGATCCCTTTAAAGGAAGAAAACGGCTTCTCCTTCAACGCGGAAGAAGTTTTATCTCTGCTCAATGACAAGACGCGGCTGATCATCCTCAACAGCCCGGCTAACCCCACTGGTGGCGTTATTGCAAAAGAAGAGCTGGACGCTCTCGTTCGCGGCCTTATTCAGTGGCCGGATATCTATATCCTGTCAGATGAAATCTATAGCCGTATGCTCTATGACGGGCAATCTCATCACAGCCTGCTGTCTTACCCTGAAATACGGGATCGACTGATCATCCTGGATGGCTGGTCCAAGACATATGCCATGACCGGCTGGCGTCTCGGTTGGGGGTTGTGGCCGGATAAACTCGTGCCGGAAATCACCCGGCTTTGCGTCAACTATCATTCTTGCGTCAATGCCGCGGCCCAGTATGCCGGCATTACAGCACTTACAATGGATCAAAGCCCGGTTCAGGAAATGATGACCGCTTTTGATCGACGCAGGTTGCTTGTCCACGAGCGGCTTAATGCCCTCCCCGGCATAAGCTGCATTCTGCCGAAAGGCGCCTTCTATGCCTTCGCCAATATTCAGGATAGCGGTCTGTCTTCCCGTCAGATGCAGGAAAAGCTATTGGAACAGCACGGAATTGCAACCATTGCCGGAACCAGTTTTGGTGATTACGGTGAAGGCTATATCCGCCTTTCCTACGCTAACTCCATGGAAAATATCAACCGAGCAATGGACCGGATGGAAACAGCCCTTAAATCATGATTTCGTCCGGAGCCAAAGATGACCAACGAGACCGATAGCCGACTTAACAGTCTTGAGATGAAATTGATGGATCAGGAGCAGATTGTCCAGGATCTGAGCGATATGGTCAATCAGCAATGGCAGGAGATTGAGCGCCTGAAAGCCAAATTGGTTTCCGCCCAGGAAAGGCTGGTCACACTCGAAGAAAGTCTGCCCGGACAGAACCAGCCGGAAAAACCGCCTCACTACTAGTTCGGCTTTTGAGGTCAGCTCCTAAGCCTTCTGAGCTTCAGTTTCCGGTTCTTGCGAATTATCAAGAGCTCTTCGAACGGCAACCGCAAGCTCCTCCCGTGAATAGGGTTTGGACAAAAGC
>DIYE01000169.1 GCA_002428885.1 Alphaproteobacteria bacterium UBA6062 | reverse complement strand
GAAAGCGGATTTTTTACCGGCTCGGAACCGGCCCGGTGATCGGCCTTCTGTCAGCCCTGCGTGATTTTGCCGATCATAACAGAACCGAAATGACGGAGCTGGCCAAGGACGGTTTCCGTCAGTCTGGCCGACTTGAGGGAATTTCCCGGGAAGAACTTTTAAAGCGGATGCGATCCGGCAATGTGACCCTGCTGGATGTCCGGCCGGAAGAAGAGTTTCATCTTGGGCATCTGCCGGGAGCCGTCAACATCCCTGTGGAGGAGCTTGAACAACGTCTGGCGGATCTGCCCAGGGATCAGGAAATTATCGCTTATTGCCGAGGCATTTATTGTGCCCTGTCTGTGGATGCTGTGATGGCGCTTCGTCGGCGCGGGTATGATGCAAACCGTCTGGCAGATGGCTTTCCGGACTGGGTGGAGGCGGGCCTGCAGGTTGAAATGCCTGCTTAAATCTGTCATTGACCGTGAAACACTAAGTCTTGTCCACGTCTTCTTAAGATATAATTTTCTTATAATTATCAATAAACTATCGATAGTAATTACATAGGTAATGACTAAAATTTTCACCAAAATTTAAGGATTTCAACCCACTGGATGACGCCGTATGGCAGGCAGGTTACTTGTTGGGGCTTTCCGGTTTCCGGGAGCAGAGCGCAAAAAGCCCACAGTGTCGCTGCCGGATAAAGATCCGACACCGTCTAAAATCTGTTACGGATGCGAAATGGAAAAAGGGATTACTCTGTTTCCCGGATTTTTCTCAAATCATCTGCGTAATAGCGCTTGCCGTTGCAGGAGGTTTCGAATGTGTCTGACAGGGCATTAAAATCGGCCACATCTTTGTTGTAGGCGCTTTGCAGGGTCGTGTAGTCTGCCAGCTTCTTATTATACTGCTCCACAAGAGCATTGTTGCGGCGAACCATCTGATTTCGGGTTTCGAAATTTTCTTTATCATCAATTTTCGTGTTGGGATTATCGCGGAAATAAGCGTCCACCTTATCGATTTCCGCCTGGATATTCTCAAGGTCAAACTGCATATCCGTAAACAGGCTATCTCGTTTCTGAAGATATCCTGTCAGCATGTTCATGGAGGTTTCGACGGCCAGGCATTCCTTTAGCTGATCGGGCTTGAGAAAATAGGACGGATAGTCTTTGACCCCGCCTTCAGGCACCGGTATGGCGGCAGCGTCGCGGAAAACACTGTCACTGCTGTCCTCGGCGTGCGCGGGAAGGACCAGCAGCAGGCCAAGTGTTGAAGCAATCAAAGAGGGCAGGATCTGTTTCATGGGGCCGTCGCTTTTCAGTGGAAAGATATCCGCCACTTTATTAAAGCGCGACGGGTGGTGCAAATATTTCCGCAAGTGCCCTTAGGTCTTGACCCTAGGCGTTACGGCTTTGGGCAAGAGTCAGCATTTCAGCTTTTGCTTTTGCAAGGATATCCGGCGAAACCCTGTCAGGGTGGCCGCCGATCAATGGAGGCTGAGGATCATATTCAAGCAAAAGCTGGATAATCTCTGTTCTTTCCCGGCCGCAAATTTCCAGCAGCAGGCTGAGAGCGAGGTCAATACCGGCGGAAACACCGGCTGCCGTCCAGAGCTTTCCCGATTGCACAACCCGGTCATGGGGACGGGATTCGGCGCCGTATTTTTCCAGCAGGCCCTGCGCAATCCAGTGACTGGTTGCCGGATGACCTTTCAGTAATCCTGCCGCCGCAAGCACAAGTGAACCGGAGCAGACAGAGGTTGTCCATCGGGTAGTCTCATGAGCTGTCCTCAGCCAGGCGAGAAGAGTGTCATCCTTCATGGCTGTGCCGGTTTCCGCTTCTGATCCTGGTACCAAAAGCAGGTCCGGCGATGGTGTCTCTTCGAAGCTATGGGTAGCTTCGACGGTGAGAAGTCCGCGATCCGTGGGAACCGGTCCTTTCTTATGAGCAAGAAAGCGAATATCTGCGTTCGGGATCATTTTCAAAAACTCATAGGGCCCCAAAGCATCAAGGCCGGTAAAACCGGGATACAAAACAAAAGCGATCTGCATAGCTTTTCCTTGTAACGTTGCTGATCCGGAAAGGGTGCGTCAAATTGCCTGTGGCAGATATGACAAATACCGATTAATTTCTGCCAATCATGAAAAAACAGCATATTATCCATATTGCCTATGATGGCTGCCAGACTCTGGATGTGACAGGTCCTGTTTCGGTTTTCAGTGCCGCCAACAAAACCCTGGAAAGCCCGGTCTATAAGATCTCGATTGCCTCTGTGAAAGGCGGTCTTATCGAAACCGAAGCCGGCATTGCGCTGGACAGCAAAAAACTCTCCGACATAGAAGCGGGTTCCGGCGATACGGTTATTGTGGCTGGTGCGGCTGCGATATCCCTGGTCCCGGCTATGCAGGATCAGGTTCTGCGGGATTGGTTAATGACGGCGGCGGGGCGGGTAAAAAGACTGTCTTCCGTCTGTTCAGGCTCTTTCATCCTGGCGAAAACCGGATTGCTAAAGGGTAAGCGAGCGGCTACTCACTGGTTGGGCTGTGACAGGCTCGCCCGGGATTTTCCGGATCTGGAGGTGGATCGGGACGCTCTCTTTGTGCGGGACGGCAAGGTCTGGACATCAGCCGGCGTTACCACGGGTATTGATATGACGCTGTCTATGGTGGAAGAGGATCTGTCTGTTGATATTGCAAATCTCGTGGCCCGGCAACTGGTGCTTTATGCCCGGCGGCCCGGCAACCAGAGCCAGTTTTCTTCCCTGCTGCAGGCCCAGAGTGAGGCGGGAAAATCATTTGAGCCTTTGATTGACTGGATGAAAAACAATCTGGATAAAGCGCTGGATGTTTCGCACCTGGCGGAGAAAGCCTGCATGTCGGAACGCAGCTTTCACCGGCATTTTACGGCACAGATGAATATGACGCCCGCCCAGTTTGTCTTGTCCTTGCGATTAGATGCGGCGCGGGCCCTGATGGTGGAAGGGGTCAGTTTCAAGCAAATTGCCGGATTGACCGGATTTGGTTCGGTTGCCCGGATGAGCGCCGCTTTTGAGAAAAAGTTCGGTATGCGGGCAGCTCTTTACCGTTCTTTGCATGGCGGTGTTTCGATCCCTGAACCATAAATAGAAAAGGCGGCTTGAGCCGCCTTAAACCGAAACAGTGATAAGAGACTTCAGGCAGAAGCGCGTTTACGACGCCAGCCCAAAAAACCAAGCAGGGCAATGCCTGCACCATAGAGAGGCAAGGCAGCCGGCAAAGGAACGACGGAAACCGCTACATTGATACCGCTTTTGGATAGAAGCTCCATATTCTGGGTCAAGACTTCCATTTCGATTGTGTAAAGACCGGCAATGGTCGGATCAATCGCGGCAAACCAGTTGAAAGCCCATGAATTCTGAACGACATTCATCGTATCGAGCATGGTGGCATAATTCAGGGGATTACCCACTGTTCCTCCACCGTTTCCAGTGCTGTTATTACCAAAAGCGTGGTCTGCCCCAAGAATATAAGGGAAACCCATGATCGGATCAAAGCTGGTGAATGTCTGGCCAGCCCCCGGATCCGTATCCAGTTTCAGTCGATAGAGAAAATCACCCACGGTCGCGCCGGAAGTTCCGCTGACATCCGTATTGACAGACCATTCGAAGTTCCAGAGTGGCCGCCCTGAACCGGGTGCGGATTCGCCAGCCTGGAATGTATAGGTATCAGTGCCATCATAATTAAAGATATTTGCTGCCGGAAAGCGCTGTTTGGCCCGAAGGCCGACTTCGATATTGTTATTGGTACCGACCGTGAAGCCGCCATTGGCATTTCCGGAACCAAAAATAACATCAGGATTTACGTTGGCGGCGGATGCCGGTAGCGCCAAGCCAATAGAGAGAAGAACTGAACCCGCTAATGTACCAATCAGGCGTCGTATATTTTTTTTCATTTGATGAGTCCCCAAGCAGAGCCGCTAAAATGGAGTATCAGCGGCAGATAGAAAATTTTAACTAAAAATTTACCATACTGAATGCATTCAGCAATTGAATTGTATGGTTAACGCATAATTCATATGCATAAAGGGGCCAAGCCTTAAAAATCCGGGCAATTAGATTGCTATTT
Organism: Alphaproteobacteria bacterium UBA6062; assembly: GCA_002428885.1. Lineage (GTDB taxonomy): Bacteria > Pseudomonadota > Alphaproteobacteria > Sneathiellales > Sneathiellaceae > Sneathiella. Next base: position 9,367 of record DIYE01000169.1, on the reverse strand, counting down.
ATAAAGGGTCTTTGCATGATGAGGAGCCTGTAGCGCAGGTTTCTGATCCATCCATATCCCGAGGAAACGACATGTCCTGGATTGATATTATTCCCTATGAACAGGCAAAAGGCCGTCTTAAAAGCCTCTATGACCGGGTCAAGGGGCCGGACAATAATGTCGATAATATCATGATGATGCACTCGCTGCGGCCTCATACCATGGAGGGCCATATGGCGATTTATAAATATGTGCTGCATCATTCTGCCAATCAGGTGCCGAAATGGTTCCTGGAGACTTTGGGGGTCTGGGTTAGTTCCCTTAATCAGTGCGGTTATTGTGTTGATCATCATTATGCAGGCCTGTGCCGTTTGCTGCAGGATGATGAGAAGGCGGGCGCTATTCGCGCGGCCATCGATAAACGAGACGTGTCTTCGGCCCCTCTCACCGATGGTGAAAAGCAGGCGCTGTATTATGCTGAAAAACTGACCAGGGACCCAGCCTGCCTGCTCGAATCGGATATTGAGGCCCTGCGGGATACAGGATATTCCGACGGAGAAATTCTGGAGATCAATCAGGTTTCTGCTTATTTCTCTTATGCCAACCGGACGGTCCTGGGGCTTGGATGCTCGACCGAAGGTGACATTCTGGGGCTATCTCCCAACAACTCCAGCGATGCCAACGACTGGTCGCATAGTTAGGGTGACGGATAATCTAGGCGCCATACGGATCTTTACGGAGATCGTGAAAGCGGGCAGTTTTGCTGAAGCTGCCCGAAATTTGGGACTTGCCCCGTCCTCCGTTACCCGTCAGATCAATGCCTTGGAAGAGGAGCTGAAAGTTCGCCTTCTTAACAGGACCACGCGACAGGTCAGCTTGACGGAGGCCGGCAAGCTTTATTATTCGCGCGCGCAGAAGGTTGTGGTTGAGATTGATGACATGTCACGGGCAATCAGTGATCTTGGGGCTGAGCCGCGCGGCACTTTGCGAGTAACTGCGCCTTTGACAATGGGACGAGGCTATATCACACCGAGGCTTGAAAAGTTCTTTGCCCGATATCCCGAGATCTCGCTGGAACTGAGTTTAAGTGATCAGATTGTTGATATGGTTCAGGAAGGGTTTGATGCAGCCATCCGGGTTGCGAAAAAACTCCCTGATTCCACATTTAAGGTTCGAAAACTGCATCACGTAACCCGGGTGATTTGCGCGAGTCCGGATTATCTTGAAAAACATGGCACGCCCCGGGCCCCGGAAGACCTAAAGAATCATCAGTGTCTTGCGATTAATTTTGATTCTGCCAATGAACTGTGGCGATCTGTTTCAAAAAGCTGGCATTTCGACACCTCCAACGGACCGCTGGACATTCCGGTTTCTGCCCGCTTTAGAACCAACAGTGGTGAAACCATTCTGGAAGCAGGTTTGCAGGGCCTCGGATTGGTTGTCCTGCCGCTGTGGCATGTCTTTGAGCATATAAATTCAGGTAAACTGGTCAAACTTTTCGACAGCGATGATATTCGATTTAATGCTTTGGAATATAATGTCTTTTTCCTATATCCGTCGAGCCGGTATCTCTCCCCGAAGGTGCGGGCTTTTTCCGATTTTTTGGCGGCATGCTTCGATCAGGATTTCGGATCCTGAGTTTATTGCTAAAAATGCAATAGTGAAATCTAAGTTCGTCTATTAATTTCTTAGATAGCAATTGTTATGTCTGACGAACTCCTTCAATATATGGTGGATGGCTCATGGACAGACAGTCTTATCAAAAGCAACCGATTACTCCTTTTTTCCCGGAAAGAAAGCTGTTTGGCTGGGATATCAGGCAGGATAAACAGATTCCGGATGAGGCCAAAAAAGGTAAATTTCTAAAGGCGATAGCCTGTGCTCTCAACAAGGAAGCACAATACCGACAAAGAGAGAAATATTCCTGATCGCGATATCACGATTTCCCTCAAGGATTATAAAAGAGGCAGGCACCGATACGATGTTCCTTGGTAGCGGGCCTGCCTGTCTGATCTGTCTGGGTAGCGGGGTGCGAGTACAAGACCCTGCCGGGACAGATCAGAAGCGGTAACCGAAGCCGATACCGATGATCCAGGGGTCAATATTGACGTCTCTGGCGTTAATGGCTCCGTTATTCACCTTAACATCAGTTTCGAGGAACATCTTTTTCACATCGAAATTGAAGCTCCAGCGGTCATCAATCTGGTAGTCAAAGCCCGCCTGCAGGGCAAAACCAAAGCCGTCTTCATATTCAACTTTTGTAACCGCCGGGTCATTCCCTTTATCTTCGTTCAGGAAGAAAGTGTAATTCACACCGGCACCGACATAAGGGCTGAAGGCGCTTTTCGGCATGAAGTGATATTGCAGGGACAGGGTTGGCGGCAACAGCCAGACATCCCCCAGATCAACGTCCCGCCCGAGGCTTGTGTTGGAGACGGAAACATCATGCGGTGTGGTAGCAAGGATAAGTTCGGCAGCAATATTATCCGTAATAAAATAGGTGAAATCCAGTTCAGGCACGACGGAATTATCAATGTCGGCGGAACCGCCAATTGCATCAGTCGTGCCGCCCTCCTGGGGAATAACAGCAAGGCCCCGGACACGAACCAGAAGATCGCCTGCTTCCTTCGCTGCGGTTGTTGTTGAGGCGCCTGCGACCGCCAGGGTAGACAGAAGGGCGAGGGTTAAACAGGTCATTTTTTTCATAATAAACTCCATTAACCGGGCAAGGATGGAGGTAAAGCCCGATAAATTGCCTAGGGGGTTGTGATCGCCTTAAGGAGTTTCTTACGCCTGCCGGAGGGGCTTACAATTGATCAGGATCAATTCAGTAACCTAATTGTGACTCTGGATTGTGACAGAGATCACATGTGGAGTGTGAAGGTTACCGCTGTGACTTCCTGGCCATTTAGAATGACGCTGATCCGGTGTTCTCCCGCATAGTGCTTACGGGTTGTGAGGTCTTCAAACCGGTAGGATTTGCTGAACGAGATATTGGTTTCCGGATCGCTAATCTCAGAGATTCGGAAAACCTTGCGGGAGGGCTTGCCATTGGATTTCATAAAATCGATCGCATAGTCGATCCGCAATGTTTCGGGCAGAAGCCCTTCAAGAACAGCTTTAAACTGAAATTCAAGAATGTCGCCCATGGAAACCTGGTCCCGGGACAGGGTCAGTGATATCTCCCTGGCCGTGACAGGTCCGGATCCGAAAAGGGCGAGGGCCCGTTTATTGCCTTGTTTTAGCAAGGAGCGCATGCCGTGCTTGATGATCCAATCACTGTTTTTATGACTACCCAGCCATTTTTCGGCAAAGGCTAACGCGGTGTCGGGGTTATCCTTGGTAATATCATTGAGATTATTGGCAACGCTTTTGCGGACAAATTTACTGTCATCCCGGCGCAGTCGTTCAAGGATAGGCAGGATGGGTGCAGGATCTTTTTTTAGGGCCGGGAGTGCCATGGCCCAGGGCAGGCGGGGTCTGCATCCCTCACAGGAAAACCGACGGATATGAGGATGCTGATGAGCAGACCATTCCAGCATCTTTTCCATCACGATATCCGGATGGGCCTGGATAAACGGGCGGATAGCCAGTTCGGATGTTGTGCCAAGCGCTGTGAAGGCGCAGAGGGCGTCTAGAGAGATCTCCAGTTTGTCCTGCCCTCTGGCAACCACATAATCAGGCACAAACATGGCCAGCATATCGGCATATTTGAAGCGGTCTGTACTGATGTCGGGAAGTATCCTTCCCAAAATCTCTAGATCCTCTTCAAAGGGACCCGGCAGAAACTGAAGCAGCGCTTCCGTCAGGCGAGACATGCGTTCTTTCAAGGCGAAGTCCGCCCAGTCCCCCGCTGTAACGAACGCCATAAAATCCTGTTCAGACAAGCGGGTTTGCCGGGAGAGAGAGGCTGCGACATGGGCGAGATAATCCCCGGAGTAGCAAAGCCTCAGTTCTGTCGCCATCCTTCAGACCTCCTGATCTCAGCTCCGGGGCAGTTCCTGCTCCACCAGTTTGGCCCACAGGCTGGCCCCGATCCCAAGGATATCATCGTTGAAGTCATATTCGGGGTGATGAACCGTAAAGGTATGATCCTCATCCCTTGATCCGAGATGGATATAGGCACCCGGGCAGGCTTGCAGCATAAAAGAGAAGTCTTCACTTCCCATCCGGACCGGAGCGTTACGGTTGACATTCTGCTCACCGACGATCGCATCCGCTGCGCGGGCGACAATCTCTGTTTCTGCCTCATGATTGATGGTGCAGGGATAATTCCGGTGATAATCGACCTTGATATCGGCATTGAAGGTTGCGGCGATACCGGCACAGATTTCCTTGAAGCGCTGCTCCACATAATCTCGCATTTCCGGCGTTGCCGTCCGGATAGAAGCCGTCAGGCTTGCGTCATGAGGAATGATATTCTGGGCGGTGCCCGAATGGAACTCAGTAATGCTGACCACGACATTATCAACCGGGCTTACATTGCGTGAAACAATGGTTTGCAAGGCTGTGTAGAGTTGGACACCGATCTTGATCGGGTCATTGGCCCGTTGTGGATGAGCGGCATGGCCGCCCTTTGCTGTAATGGTAACGCTGGCCACATCTGCAGAAGCCATCAGGGTACCGGTCTTGATATGAAATGTACCTTTGGGTTTATCGGGCATATTATGCAGACCGTAAACACCATCACAGGGGAAGCGTTCGAACAGGCCATCCTTGACCATGGCGTCCCCGCCGCCGCCGCCTTCTTCGGCGGGTTGGAAGATAAAATTCACAGTACCGTCAAAATTCCGGGTTTCCGAGAGGTACTTAGCCGCTCCCAGCAGGATGGCTGTATGACCGTCATGGCCGCAGGCATGCATTTTACCGTCATGAACCGACTGATATTCCAGGCCGGTCATCTCCTGCATGGGCAGGGCGTCCATATCGGCCCTGATCCCAATGGACCGGCTGCTGCTGCCTTGTCCTTTCAAAACGCCGACAAGGCCGGTTTTCCCAATGCCTTCATGTACTTCAATGCCCCATTCACGGAGTTTGGTGGCGACGATCTCTGCCGTGCGGATTTCTTCAAACCCAAGTTCCGGATGTTTGTGAATGTCCCGCCGCCAGGCCTGCATGTCATCATGAAGTTCGGCAATACGGTTATAGACAGGCATATTCTAGCTCCCTTGATACTGATGCGGATTGGCCATGTGGCCTGGGCGGCCATGCGCCTCGGATAGGTTGCCAGCAGTAAACCGGAAAATCCGGTTCGTTTCCAGAAAATTGTTTGACTCCAAAGGAAATCCCGCAGGCTGGTAATAGCGGAAGCTCTTAAGATCAGGAACTTAAATCAGGGAAGCAAAAAGCGGTTCAGTGAATGCCGGCCACTTTCTATTTCTGTTCAAGCCACTGAATGGAATCTTCCAGGGTTTCTTCAAATGCCGGCAGAATGGATTTAACCGACGCCAGATCGTGGGAGTTGTCCTGAATATAAGCCGCCTGTTCCGCAAGACGCAGCGCATAGAGAGATCCTGCTGATCCCTTGATGGCATGGGAAGCTTCCGTGATACCCTCATTATGCGCTTCTGCAAGGGCCTGCTGGATCAGGGTCAGGTTTTTTCTGAAGGAGCCCGGCGCAACTTCCAGCATGGGACGGATAACATCCTCTCCCAGAATATTCTTCAGCTCTTCGAATTGAGAATCGTCACCGATCGGAGCATCTGCATGAGGGATTGTCGTCGGCGTTCCTGCCGTGCCTTCCGCCGGTTTTTGTGTTTCTGCGGGACTGGCTGGTGCGTTCCGGGTTTCAGCAGGAACAAATTTCGCAAGAACGGCCTGCATCTGGTCTTCCGTAAACGGTTTTGTCAGAACATCATTCATGCCGGCTTTTTCGAATTTGGCTTTGCTTTCTTTAAACGCATCCGCGGTAAGTCCGATGATGGGAAGGGAATCAAAGCGGGAATGAGTGCGGATTTCTCGGGTTGCGTTAACCCCGTCCATCTCCGGCATATGGATATCCATAAAGACCAGTTCCGGCGGATTGCGAAGGATCTCGTCGACGGCCAGCCGACCATTTTCCGCAACACGGACCTGGCAACCCAGCTTTTCGAGGAAGGATTTTGCAATCGTGATATTGACGAAATTGTCTTCGGCCACCAGCACGTGCATACCTTTTTTATGCTCCCTGCGAAGGTCCGACATATCCTGGGCCGCGCAGGACATTTCTGAAAACGTCAAGGGCAATGTGACCGTAAAGCAGGTGCCTTCACCCACTGTGCTTTCCACGGAAATGCGGCCATGCATCAACTCGATCAGTTTCTTGACGATGGAGAGGCCAAGGCCGGTACCACCGAACTTGCGGGTAATGGTATTATCTTCCTGTGTGAAGGGCTCGAAAATATCCTTCAGGCGATCAGGGGCGATACCCTCTCCCGTATCCCGGACTTTCAGGACGGCTGTTTGACCCTGATCCACCCCTTCCAGAGTAAGGGAGATATTGACTGAACCTTGCTTCGTGAATTTGATGGCGTTACTGACCAGGTTCCAAAGGACCTGACGGATACGAACCGGATCGCCGATCACCTCTTTCTTCAGATCAGGAAGCTTTCCAAGACTGAGATTCAACCCCTTCTCACTTGCCAGTGTCTGGAACGGAGTCAGGGTCGAAGAGATGAGATCCTGGAGATTGAACGGTGTTTCCTCCAGTTCCAGGGCACCGGCTTCGATTTTACTCATATCCAGCACGTCATTTACAATGGCCAGCAAGGTGCTGCAGGATCCCTGGACGGTTTTCAAGTGATTTTGCTGTTCGCTGTCGAGCTCTGTCCCTGCCAGAAGCTGAGTCATGCCCATAATGCCGTTAAGCGGTGTTCTGATCTCATGGCTCATGGTGGACAGAAACAGGGATTTGGCTTCGTTGGATCTTTCCGCTTCTATTCTTGCTTTCACAAGATTTAGATGGTCCATCCGCCGGGCAGTGACATCGGTGATGATCGCAATATAGCCGTTCATAACACCATTTTCGTCAGTCATGGGATTACAGGACGCCTCGACCCAGACCTCGTCTCCGGATTTGGTGTAGTAGAGGATTTCTTCCAGAAACGGTTTTCTGTCCCGCACGGCCTGGATAATACGTTCTGACGCGCGAACGCTTGTTTTTTCGCCGGAGAGTACGGCAGCAGGATACTGGCCGATAAATTCTTCCTTTGTGTATCCGGTCATTCTGAGAAGACCGTCATTGACCCATTCGGTAACGCCTTTGATATCCATGATCAGGACACCGTTCTTCGATTGGCTGGCAACCGTTGAAAGAAGGCGCAGTTCCGCTGTGCGTTCCTGAACCCGCTGCTCCAGATGATCCCGCATTTCCGTCAATTCGCGCATGTTATTGGTAATTTCATCGGCGCTTTGCTGCAGAACTTTTCCAAGATCGTCAAACTCGCGAATGGCGCTGCCGGGGAACTTTATGTCCGAAGCTTCGTCTTTTTTGCTTCCGAACAGGCGACCGGCCAATGCCAGGCGCTGGATCGGAGAGACCAGGAGATTGCTGAGGAAATAACAGATAGCCAGGGCAACAAGGATCAACAGGGCCAGGGAGATCAATGTCTGGGTTCGCATTTCGTCAAGCGCAATGACAACCGGTGCGGCGGCGTGGGTCACGACCACTTCGCTGATATCCAGATCCACATCCACCGGCACGGATATGTAATACTCGCTGTTTTTCCAGCGCTGGACCTCGGGCATGTTTCCGCTGGGTTTCCAGATGTGAAGGGGTCCCCGGACCTGACTGAGATCACCGGTACCTGAATATTGTTTTATCCAGCCAATCTGAACCCGGCGAACCGGGTCTGAATAGGTGATGGAAATACCAAGATCCGGCATCTTGAGGCTTCTGCGGGCAAACTCTTCAGCTTTGAAGATGACCTCGATTTCGTCACCGTCCATGAGCGACCGGACCACATTTATTTCTTCCACGACAGCATTGCCGTAATTGGTCATCAACTGGATAAGATTGTCTTCCTGGAGGGCCTGGACACGATAGTTATTGGAAATAATCGGAATGCCGCCTGCCAGGATGGTCATCAGCATGAGTGTGCTGGCAACAAGCTGTTTGGCGGATACTTGCGCCTTTTTGATTTTTCCGCTGCGATGCAGGATAAGGGAAGCCAGACTGACCAGCAGGGGAGCGATGATGGCGTTCAGGATACCGTTGATGGTCTGCTTGAGAGCGATAAGGAAGACCGTGTCCTGACCCAGGCCCATTATTCCTAGATAGAACAAGAAGCCGCCGGGAATACCGATCGCAGCCCAAAACAGAAAGTCCGAAAATGCATAAACCCTGATTCTGTCTCTCAAGAGGCCGACGAACAGGATCTCTGCCATAAAGATGATCATGGCATAGGGGTGGCCCCACAGTATCCATGTGTAGCTGCTGGCCACTGCGCTAACGATCAGCGCCGGTACAAGGCCGAGGGTGATCAGGGCGATAAAGGCGGCAATCGATCCGAATATGAAACTGACGGAAAAGAAGAGCGGCACATTGAAATAGTTGCCGGCAACCCCGAGGGCTGTCAGTAGGAGCGTATAGCAGCCAATATGCCAAAGCGGCGTGCTTGCGGTTCGAGCAATCATCTTCACTAAACTCCAGAAACCCTGGGACCTGGAAAGAAAGGGACGGGAGGCTATCCCGTCATGATTGCTTCAGTATTACTATTTCTTCTTAAAAATAGGTTACCGGTTTATGTATAAAGGCGTAGTACGTTTGATGGATGTTGAGATCAGTCGACAAATGCTTTTTCGACAACCAGTTCCCGCGGCATGGCATTCGACCCTTCGCGCAGGCCAAATCCTTCTACAAGTGCCCGTGTGTCGCGGATCATATCCATGGAACCGCAGATCATTACCCGGTCTGTTTCCGGATTAAAAGCCGGCTGGCCGACCGCATCGAAAAAGGCACCGGAGGAAATCAGGTCCGTAATGCGGCCCTGCCGATCATAAGGCTCCCGGGTTGTACTGCTGAAATAGGTCACCCGGTCCGCAAATTCACCGATCAGCGGATCATTGCGCAGGTCTTCCATCAGTTTTTTGCCGTAGTCGAGCTCTTTGACTTCCCGGCAGGTATGGGTGAGAACAACCCGCTCGTAGGCGTCAAAGGTTTCCGGATCACGAATAACGCTGGCGAAGGGCGCGAGACCAGTCCCTGTTGACAGCAGATACAGAGTTTTGCCGGGCAGCAGAGCATCCAGAACAAGTGTCCCGGTTGGTTTTTTGCCCAGCAGAACCGGATCACCAGGTTTGATATTCTGAAGCCGGGAGGTGAGCTCACCATCCTGAACCTTGATGGAATAGAAATCCAGGCCTTCATCCCAGGACGGGCTGGCGATGGAATAAGCCCGCAGGATGGGGC
>DIYE01000254.1 GCA_002428885.1 Alphaproteobacteria bacterium UBA6062 | reverse complement strand
CCCCGGACTGGCGTGTCGGTGAGACGGCGTTGGTCAGCAGATCCGCATTTTCTTTCAGAAATTCCGGATGTGCATTGAGCCAGTCCCGAACATCCTCTTCGGATATCGAGACGGTTTTTTCCTTTGCCGGGCGCTTGTCTTCTTTACTCTTGGCCACGCTTCAGTCCTCACAACAATGCGGTTCAGAGAATTTTCTGACCTGTTTTTTCCCAGTCCGCAAGAAAGGCTGCCAGGCCTTTATCCGTAAGAGGATGGGAAACCAGCTGCTTCAGGACCTGCGGCGGAACTGTACAGACATCGGCCCCCATCAGGGCGGAATTGACGATATGGGTGGGGTTGCGGATCGATGCCACCAGGACTTCCGTCTGGAAGGCCGGATAGTTGGCGTAAATCTGCACCACGTCGGAAATCATATTCATGCCGTCCTGTCCGATATCATCAAGGCGTCCGACAAACGGTGAGATATAGGCGGCCCCCGCTTTGGCGGCGAGAATAGCCTGGGCTGCTGAGAAGCAGAGGGTCACATTAACCTGGGTGCCTTGTTTTGCAAGCTGGGAACAGGTTTTGAGACCGGCCATGGTCAGCGGTACTTTCACCGCTACATTGTCGGCAAGGCCGGCAAGTTTCTTGCCTTCCTCCAGCATGGTGTCGTAATCCGTCGCGGCAACTTCCGCGCTGACCGGACCGTCCACCAGGGAGCAGATTTCCTTGATGACGTCAAAAAAGTCGCGGCCCGATTTGGCAATCAATGACGGGTTGGTTGTCACGCCGTCGAGGAGTCCGGTATCCGCCAGTTCGCGAATTTCTTCGGTGTCCGCTGTATCAACGAAAAATTTCATACGCTCGCCTTTATTCTTCAGTCATGGGATCTAGTCCCGAAGTAGAAGACAACCTATACCTCGCCAGGCGGATTTCGACAATCACAGATCTTTTGTGTCCAGGCCGTATCTGTTATCACCATAAGCCAACCCCGATTTAAAAACCAGCGTGAGGCGAATTCCATAGAATGACCAGGGACAGACGAGTCCGTGTTTTACTGCCGATGAGCATTGGAGGAGCCTATGACTATAGGGTCCCGGATCATATGCCTGTGGAGGCTGGACAGTTCGTCAAGATACCACTGGGTCCTCGTGAAGTGGTGGGGGTAGTCTGGAAAGAGGCGGACAACTCCACCATTGAAGCGTCTCGGCTGAAAGATATCGCTGACATCCTGCCCGTAGCGCCGCTGCCGAAAGGGAGCCGGACATTCGTGGACTGGGTCGCAAACTATACGGTTCAGAAACCCGGCCGGGTTCTCAGGATGGCCATGAGTGTTCCCGATGCTCTGTATCCGAAAGCGCCAAGGACCGGATACCGTCGATCCGGGGAGGAGCCCGCCAAGCTCACACCGGCCCGCCGCCGGGTTCTGGAAATCCTCGAGGGCGATATTGCCCGGACACTGTCTGAGATTACGGATATCGCCGGGGTGAGCAGTTCCGTTGTGAAGGGACTTGAAAAGCTTTCTGTGTTGGAGGCTGTTGCTCTGCCGGCGGAGGAGGATATCCCGGTTCCGGATGGATCCGGGACCGGTTTTGAACTGTCGGATTTGCAGCGGGATGCGGCTGATCGGCTTTGCGAACCGGTTTTAAAGCCTGAATTTGCTGTTTCTCTTCTGGACGGAGTAACCGGTTCAGGCAAGACGGAAGTCTATTTCGAAGCCATAGCCGCCTGCCTGCAGGCGGGGCGGCAGGCTCTTGTATTGTTGCCGGAAATTGCCCTGTCTTCCCAGTGGCTTTCCCGATTCGAACGGCGATTCGGCGTCAGACCTGTGGAATGGCACTCGGATCTTACCCAGGGGGAACGGCGCCGCAACTGGCGTGCCGTGATCGAAGGACGGGCAGAAGTCGTGGTCGGCGCCCGTTCAGCCCTTTTCCTGCCTTTCCCTGACCCGGGCCTTATTGTCGTCGATGAAGAACATGAAGCCTCTTTCAAGCAGGATGAAGGTGTCCCCTATAATGCCCGGGATATGGCCGTGGTGAGAGGGCATCTTGGCGGATGCCCGGTCATTCTGGCATCAGCAACTCCGTCGCTGGAAAGCCTGGTCAATGCACAGAACGGGAAATACCGGCATGTGAAATTACCTTCCCGGTACGGCGGTGCGTCTTTGCCCACTGTGGAACTGGTGGATTTGCGTGTTCACCGGCCCGGCAGCCAGCGCTGGATTTCCGAGCCCTTGCGGGAAGCGGTCGAAAAAACCTTGGAAGCCGGTGAGCAGGCGATGCTCTTTTTGAATCGTCGGGGCTATGCACCGCTCACTTTATGCGATGCTTGCGGTCACCGGCTGCAATGCCCTCACTGCAGCGCCTGGCTGGTGGAGCACCGTTTGCTGCGCAAGCTGCAATGCCATCATTGCGGCTTTTCGGCAGGGGCTCCGAAGGCCTGCCCCGATTGTGGTGAGAGCGATAGTTTCAAAGCCTGCGGGCCGGGCGTGGAAAGACTGGCAGAAGAAGCAGGACAGCTTTTCCAGGGTAAAAATGTTGCCCTGGTTGCCAGTGATACCCTGACCAGTCCCAAAGCCGCGGCTGATTTCGTGGACGCCATGAGTCGGCGGGAGATTGATCTTCTGATTGGCACTCAGATCGTCGCCAAAGGGTATCATTTCCCGCATCTTACGCTGGTTGGTGTTGTCGATGCCGATCTTGGCCTGAGCGGCGGGGACCTCAGGGCGTCGGAACGAACCTATCAGCTTTTATCCCAGGTGGCGGGTCGGGCCGGGCGGGCAGAGAAGCCGGGGAAAGTCCTGCTGCAATCTCATATGCCGGAGCATCCGGTTATTGATTCCCTGTTCCGTCAGGATACGGAGGCTTTCATGGAATCGGAGCGGCAGGCTAGGGAAAGCGCTTTTATGCCACCCTTTGGCCGATTGGCGTCCCTGATTCTCTCCAGTAAAGATGCCGAATCGGTTCTTTCCTGCTGTCGGGAGCTGGCCAGAAGTGCGCCGCATGGCGATAATTTCTTGATTATGGGGCCTGCGCCTGCGCCGCTTGCCATGATCCGGGGGCGTCATCGTTACCGGTTTTTACTTAAAACCGCGAAAGACACGAATATCCAGTCTATTATCCGACGATGGCTCAAAGGACAAAAAATTCCCTCCAACACCCGGTTACAGGTCGATATAGATCCTTATAATTTCTTGTAGTTTTCCGGCTCCATCATGGAAATTGTGAAAATTTGGTGAATTTTGGGCAATAAACTACCTCCGGGGATATTGCTTCATAGAATTCACTGTGCTAAGAACCCGTTGCCTAACTAGAGGGGGCTTTTCCGAAGGCCTGAAAGTGGGGGCAATTCAATTTTTCGTTCGGCGCATTTCGCGTCGTTTTTTTCAGGCTTGGGGATCTTTCCTTGTCAGCTGAGAACACAATAGTTTCGGGTATCGCTGGCCGCTATGCGACAGCCCTTTTCGATCTGGCTTTGGATGCAAAGCAGATTGATGCGGTTGCTTCCGATCTGGCCACGATCAAAACGTCACTGGAGGAGAGTGCGGATCTCGCACGGCTCGTCCTTAGTCCACTTGTCAGCCGGGATGATCAGGCGCGCGCCATGGCGGCCGTTCTTGAAAAACTGGGCGTCAGTGATCTGGTTCGTCGTTTCGTCGGGACGGTAGCGCAAAATCGCCGCCTGTTTGCCTTGTCGGATATGATCGATGATTTTAACAAGCTGCTGGCTGCGGAACGCGGCGAGGTGATCGCCAAGGTGACATCCGCCAAAAAGCTGACCGCCAAGCAGGTTGAGGCTCTCACGAAAGAGCTGAAAGCATCTATCGGCAGCGATGTTGCCATTGAGGCGGCCGTTGATGAAAACATCATCGGTGGCCTTATTGTTAAAGTCGGTTCGCGCATGGTCGATAATTCGATCCGGACCAAGCTTCAAAATCTTAAGTTTGCGATGAAAGGGGTTGGGTGATGGACATCCGCGCCGCAGAAATTTCCGAAATTCTAAAACAACAGATTGCCGGCTTCGATACGCAAGCTGAAGTTTCTGAAGTCGGTCAGGTGCTGTCCGTAGGTGACGGTGTGGCTCGTATTTACGGTCTGGATAATATCCAGGCTGGTGAAATGGTTGAGTTTCCGGGTGGTATTAAGGGGCTGGCCCTGAACCTGGAATCAGACAATGTAGGTGCCGTGATTTTCGGCTCCGACCGGGATATTAAAGAAGGCGACACCGTGAAACGGACCGGCGCCATCGTTGAGACCCAGGTTGGTAAAGGTCTGCTGGGCCGCGTTGTTGACGGCCTGGGTAACCCGATCGACGGCAAAGGTCCGATCGAAGGCGGCGAAGCCCGCCGGGTGGACGTTAAAGCACCGGGTATCATGCCGCGTAAGTCCGTGCATGAGCCGATGATGACAGGTCTTAAATCCGTTGACAGTCTGGTTCCGATCGGGCGTGGACAGCGTGAGCTGATCATTGGTGACCGTCAGACCGGTAAAACGGCCGTTGCGGTTGACGCCATCCTGAACCAGAAATCAGTCAACGCCACAGACGACGAAGGTAAGAAACTTTACTGTGTCTACGTGGTTATCGGCCAGAAACGGTCAACAGTTGCTCAGGTTGTTAAGACTCTGGAAGAAAACGGCGCCATGGAATATTCCATCGTTGTTGCCGCAACTGCTTCCGACCCGGCACCGCTGCAGTATCTCGCACCGTTCACCGGTTGTGCGATGGCTGAGTATTTCCGGGATAACGGTATGCACTCCCTGATCATTTATGATGATCTGTCTAAACAGGCTGTTGCTTATCGTCAGATGTCCCTGCTGCTGCGTCGTCCTCCAGGACGTGAAGCCTATCCAGGTGACGTTTTCTACCTGCATTCCCGTTTGCTGGAACGTTCTGCGAAGCTGAACGAAGACAATGGTCTCGGTTCCATGACCGCTCTGCCGGTGATTGAAACACAAGCCGGTGACGTGTCTGCTTATATTCCGACCAACGTGATCTCCATTACCGATGGTCAGATCTTCCTGGAAACGGAACTTTTCTATCAGGGTATCCGCCCGGCCATTAACGTGGGTCTGTCCGTGTCTCGTGTGGGTTCTTCTGCCCAGACGAAAGCCATGAAACAGGTTGCTGGTACCATTAAACTGGAACTGGCCCAGTATCGTGAAATGGCAGCCTTTGCCCAGTTCGGTTCCGACCTGGATGCCGCAACTCAGCGTCTGCTGGCTCGCGGTGCGCGTCTGACGGAACTGCTGAAGCAGCCGCAATATTCACCGCTGACCATGGAAGAGCAGGTTGTTGTGATCTTCTCCGGCGTGCGTGGTTTCCTGGATCGCATCGAAGTGTCCCAGATCGGCGACTATGAAAAGCAGCTGCTGGCTGAAATGCATGCGAAGCATCAGGATCTTCTGGATACCATTAACAGTGAAGCTGCACTGTCCAAGGAATCAGAAGAGAAGCTGACAGGTATTCTGGAAAGCTTCACAACCACTTTTGCGTAACCTTTGAGCTGAAAAGGGGGTAGCCTCGGATGGCGAACCTTAAAGAACTCAAAAATCGGATCACCAGCGTCACGTCGACGCAGAAAATCACCAAGGCCATGAAAATGGTGGCTGCGGCGAAACTGCGTCACGCTGAAGAAGCTGCCAATGCTGCCCGTCCTTATGCGGAACGCATGGAAAGCATGATGGTATCCCTCGCGGCTGGTCTTGAAGGCCGCGAAGGTCCCCGGCTTCTTCAGGGCTCCGGTTCCGATCAGAAACATTTGCTTATTGTCGCAACAGGTGAACGCGGTTTGTGCGGTGGCTTTAACAGCTCTATCGCCAAGGCCGGTGCCAAGAAAGCGGACGAACTGATTGCTGCGGGCAAGGATGTAAAAATCCTCTGCGTGGGCAAGAAGGGGAATGACGCGCTGAAGCGGAAATATGGCCACCTGATCATTGATCTGGTTGACCTGTCCGGTTCAAAAAGGATCGGGTTTGGGGATGCCCAGCCGATTGCGCAACGTGCTCTTTCCATGTTCGATAATGAAGAGTTTGATGTCTGCACATTGTTCTATGCAACTTTTGTGTCTGTTCTGACACAGGAAGTCACAGAGCAGCAACTGATCCCGGCTTCCATTCCGGAAAGTTCCGAGGAAACGGAAAACGACATCGATTACGATTATGAGCCTGAAGAAGAAGAAATCCTGGCAGATCTTCTGCCCCGGAATGTCTCCGTTCAGGTTTATCGCGCGCTTCTTGAAAATTCTGCTTCCGAGCAGGGAGCAAGAATGTCTGCTATGGACAATGCGACGCGAAATGCAGGTGATATGATTGATAAATTGACCCTGCAATATAACCGTGAACGTCAGGCCGCAATTACGAGCGAGCTGATTGAAATTATTTCTGGTGCGGAAGCGGTCTAAGCGTTTCTTACCGGAATTTGGAAGAATGAAGTGACCCTTTAGGGAGCATTAAAATGGCGAAGAAGTCTGTCGGCAAGATTACCCAGGTGATGGGTGCCGTCGTGGACGTTCAGTTTGACGGTGAATTGCCGAAAATCCTGAACGCCCTGCATTGTGAAAATAACGGCCAGCGTCTGGTTCTGGAAGTTGCGCAGCATCTTGGTGAGAATACGGTTCGTACCATCGCCATGGACGCAACGGAAGGTCTGGTTCGCGGTCAGGAAGTTGCCGATACAGGTGACGCTATCCAGATGCCGGTCGGACCGGAAACTCTGGGTCGTATCCTGAACGTTGTTGGTGATCCGGTTGACGAACGCGGCCCGGTTGAAGCCAAAGCCGCTGCCCCGATCCACGCCAATGCACCTGACTTTGCTGATCAGTCAACAGAATCTGAAATCCTGGTAACCGGTATTAAGGTTGTTGACCTGCTTGCACCGTACGCCAAGGGCGGTAAGATTGGTCTGTTCGGTGGTGCCGGTGTTGGTAAAACCGTTCTGATCATGGAACTGATTAACAACGTTGCCATGGGTCACGGTGGTTACTCCGTGTTCGCCGGTGTTGGTGAGCGTACTCGTGAAGGTAACGACCTGTACTACGAAATGATCGAAGGCGGCATTATCGACCTGGAAGGCGATAAATCCAAAGTGGCCCTCGTATACGGTCAGATGAACGAACCTCCAGGAGCCCGTGCCCGTGTTGCTCTGTCCGGTTTGACAATCGCCGAATATTTCCGGGATCAGGAAGGCCAGGACGTTCTGTTCTTCGTTGATAACATCTTCCGTTTCACACAGGCCGGTTCCGAAGTGTCTGCGCTTCTCGGTCGTATCCCGTCTGCTGTGGGTTACCAGCCGACACTGGCCACTGACATGGGAGCGCTGCAGGAACGGATTACATCCACAACCAAGGGCTCCATTACGTCCGTGCAGGCCATTTACGTACCGGCCGACGACTTGACGGACCCGGCCCCTGCAACATCCTTTGCTCACCTTGATGCGACAACCGTTCTGTCTCGTCAGATCGCTGAGCTGGGTATCTATCCTGCGGTGGATCCGCTTGATTCTACTTCCCGGATGTTGGACCCGGCCGTTGTTGGTGATCGTCACTACAACATTGCCCGTCAGGTTCAGGAAACTCTGCAGACGTATAAGTCCCTGCAGGACATCATCGCCATCCTGGGTATGGACGAACTGTCTGAAGAAGATAAGCTGGTTGTGGCTCGTGCCCGTAAGATCCAGCGTTTCCTCTCACAGCCGTTCCACGTGGCCGAAGTCTTTACAGGTGCGCCTGGTAAGTTTGTGAAGCTCGAAGACACTATTGATGCTTTCGAAGCGATTTGCGCCGGTGAATATGATGATCTTCCGGAAGCCGCCTTCTATATGTGCGGTGGCATCGAGGAAGTGAAAGAGAAAGCTGCCGCCCTCGCTGCGGAAGCTGCTTAAGACCTGTTTGAGGAGAGCGAATAATGGCTGAAACGGTAACCATGGATCTGGTATCACCTGAGAAGCTTTTGCTCTCGGATGCCTATGAGATGGTTGTGGTGCCCGGCACGGAAGGTGATTTTGCCGTCATGGCCGGTCACACAGCTGTCACGTCTTCCCTGCGTCCCGGCGTCATCTCCATCTATGAAGGAGATGTCGAAAAGGATCGGATTTTTGTGAACGGCGGTTTCGCACAAATCGCCGAAGACAAGCTGACGGTTCTTGCTGAGGAAGCCATTCATGTGGCTGATCTGGACCGGACCGATCTGGAGCAGCGCATTCAGAATGCTTCCGAAGATGTTGAAGACGCCAAAGATGATGAAGCTCGTCGCAAGGCACAGGAAAATAAAGACCAGCTGGAACAGCTTCTGGAGGCCCTTGGATAAGGGCTCGGAAATCTGATCAGGAAGGGGCCTTCGGGCCCCTTTTTTATGGCGATTTCATTTCCCGGGTGCAATTACTCCCGGAGATTGCTAGTCTTAAACATCACCCGACCCGGTTAAAAGAGTAGCATGACAAAAGCCGTGATCGCAGGAGGCAGTATTGCCGGACTGACGGCCGCAAAAGCCCTGGCCCCTTATATTGACGAGATCCTTATTCTGGAAGCTGACAAGGATCCCGGCGGCGTTGATCCGCGAAAAGGTGTACCACAGGGACGGCATGTGCACGGACTGCTAAAAGGGGGCGGAGACGCCCTGACAGAGCTTTTCCCGGACTTGCCGGATCGCCTGAAGGAGAAAAAGGCGGCATCCGCTGACTTTTGCGAGGATGTGAAATGGTATCTGAACAAAAGGTGGATGCTACGCTTTCCCGGTAATCTGCCGATCCATTTCCAGACAAGACCACTGCTTGAGCAATGCGTCCGGGAAGCCGTTCAGTCCCTTCCCAATGTCACTATTGAATATGAGCAGAAAGTCCGGGATCTTCTGCTGGATGAAACAGGCCGGAGGGTCCGTGGCGTTCAAGTGGAGAAAGCGGGGAAGTCGGCCCGGACCATCGATGCTGATCTTGTTGTGGAAGCGACGGGGCGCGGCAGTTTTCTGCCGCGATGGCTGAAGAGCAATGGTTTCGGAGAGGTGCCTGTATCGGAATGCAAGGTTGATCTGGGATATGCAAGCTGCCAATTGAAGTTGCGCGATGATCCGGACCGGGACTGGACCAGCCTGTTGATCTATCCGACCGGCCCGGATGAGATAAAGGGCTGCACCCTTGTTCAGGTAGAGGACAAGCGCTGGCTCCTGACGCTGGCCGGCTATCATAACGATCATCCGCCGGCCGATCGGGAGGGGTTCCTGGCTTTCGCCAAAGCCTTGCCGAGACCGGAAGTCTATGAGGCTATCGGGGATGCTGAATTCCTGACGGATATCAGTTTGCACAAATTTCCCGCCAGTATTCGCCGCCACTACAACAGGTTGCCGACCTTCCCTGAAGGGCTTCTTCCTGTCGGGGACAGCAATGTTAGTTTAAATCCGCTCTTTGGTCAGGGTATGAGCGTTGCTATTTTGTCTATTCGGGATCTTGGCACCTTCTTCAAGGGAATGGATATTACGGATGCCGGGCAGTCAAGAAAGATACAGCAACGCTTTTTTGAACGTCTCGACAAGATCTTTGCAACACCGTGGGATCTCGCCATGGGGCAGGATTTCCGTTACCCGCAAACAGTCGGTCAGGCTCCGCTTTTCTATTCGATCAAAAACCGCCTTAAAGGCCTGATCCTCGGCTCCTCATCGCCGGCTGTCATCAAGCGATTTTTCAAGGTGGTTCATTTGGTGGAGCGTGAACAGAGCTTTTATCATCCGCTTCGGATGCTGAAGATCGTCTTCAGTTATTCTGCGCGTCGCCAGTAACCGGGGGCCTGGCCCTAGTGATTAACACAGAGAACGTGATCCAAAAGGGCTATAATTAGTTAATGTTGTCTAATGAAAGCAATAATATATAGTTAATCTTAACTCTATATTTACCAATTGCTACTTATGGTACGCTCGCTGTAATAACGTTTGGACAAAAAATTGAGCCAGCTGACTCACCATGCAACCGTTGATCCTTTAACGGATGGGACTGCTATTCGCAGAATTTCTCTGCGGTTTGCCAGCTCGTCAGTGGAACAGGAATATAACGATGTTGCGATTGCCAAGTCCTTGGTGGTTATGCGGTTATCCCTGTTATCAGCGGTCATCATTTATGCGGCTTTCTCCTTCCTGGACTTTCATATCAGCCCGGAACACCATGTCGCTGTTATTACCATTCGGTTTACCACAACCATTCCGGTTATTCTGGTTATCTATGGACTGACCTATACCCGCTATTATGCAAAGATCGCCCAGATGGGGGCTGCGCTTTGCATGTTGGTCTCGGGACTGAGTATTATCTCCATGACGGCGCTTCTTGAGCAGCCGGCAAGCTATCTCTATTACGCGGGCCTCACACCCCTGATTATATTCTGTTGCTGTCTGCCGCCCACCCGCTTCATCTACGCCACCTTTGTCACGGTTTTCCTGGTCGCTGCCTATCACATATCGGCCATCTGGCTTAATCCGATCCCCGGGATCATTCTGCTGGCTAACGATTTCTTCCTGATAACTGCAGCGGGTATGGGGATCTTTGCCGCCTATTTCCAGGAGTTGGCTGAGCGCCGGGACTTCGTGAATATCCGGATGCTGGATCGGGAACGGGTGAAGAGTGATGAACTCGCCGAAAAAGCCCAGTCCGCCAATCATGCAAAATCCGAATTTCTGGCCATTATGAGTCACGAACTCAGGACGCCGCTTAATGCGATTATCGGTTTCTCTGAAATCCTCGAGAAGGAGATGTTCGGGCCGCTTGGTACAGCTCAATATAAGGAATATTCCCAGGACATCAAAACCAGTGGTCAGCACCTTCTGGCGATTATCAACGATATTCTGGATCTCTCCAAGGCGGAAGCGGGCAAACTTACCTTGCAGGAGCAGGAACTTTCCCTGGTCAACATCATCAATTCCAGCCTGCGCATCGTGCGGGATAAGGCGGCGGAAAACGGGGTCCGGATTGCCTTCGATATTCCAGCGCGCGATCAGATCGTTTTTGCCGATAGCCGCTTGCTGGCCCAGGTTTTCCTGAATGTCCTGTCCAATGCCGTGAAATTTACCCCCAAAGGCGGTTCCGTCACCATTAGCTTTGCCGAGCGGGCCGAGGGAGGCCTGGAAGTGCGAATTGAGGATACAGGGATCGGTATAGAAAAGAAAAACCTGGAGAAGGTTTTTGCTCCCTTTGTGCAGATCGAAAGCAGCCTTGCCAGAAACTATGAAGGAACCGGTCTCGGTTTACCGCTTTCCAAAAATGTTATGGAGCTACATGACGGCGGTATCTATCTGGAGAGTGATCTGGGGCAGGGAACAACCGCTTATATTACCTTCCCGCAGTCTCGGGTACGGCTGGTAGAAGAGGAGCAAGAGACCCTCCTCCATGCACGGGCTTAGACTATTTTATCAGGCCTTGAGGTCAGATCTCTTTAATCAGGCTTGGTAATCACCAGGATATGGCAGTGGCCAGTTGAATCGGTGATAATCTCACGCTTCACGTGATCCGGGAGTTTTTTGGCCATGTCCAGCATGCCTTGTTCATCCCGGTATTCCAGTTGCCAGTCTGTGATATATTCAACCTGCCATTCGAGGCTGGTGTCTGAATCCCGCATGCTGCCGATCATCAGGGTGCCGCCTGGTTTGAGGTTCTTATAAAGATCATTGACCATGCGGGCGGCCCGCTTGTCGGACAGATAATCCACCAGACCGACGGCGTAAATTACGTCCTGGGCTTCAATTTTCTTAAAGAGGTTTCCGGCAGCCAGAAACTCAACGAAGGTAGCGTGGAGACATTCTACCGTTGCCCGGCCATCCAGGCGAGCCACTTCGGGATAGCAGTTCTTGTAGGCGTAATCCAGAGCGTCGTGATCCTGATCGATCAGGGTAAAGTGAACCGGCAGCGGAAGAACATGCCCTTTCAGAAAATTGGCGGCCTCCTGCGCCGGGCCGCAGCCCAGACTGGTAACCTTGAATGTCTCATCTCTGTCTTTTGAGGCTTTAAGAGACAGTTCAGCCAGCTTCTGTTTGACCAGTGTCATGCGTGTAGCAATAAACTCTCCCGTTGAAGTTCCGAGTTTATGGCAAAGTTTCGCATAGGCCGTATCACCGATAAGCGATAGATTATAAGCGAAATTCATGACTTCAAAATCCCCGGGATAGCCCAGCGGTTTTGCATAGGCCCGCCACCAGCTCGCGCCGTCCAGCAGTTCCGGTGTCAGTGTTTTTTCCGTGTAGTGTTTTGCCGCTTTAACAGCCTTGGCATTTTTCCGAAAACCATTCAGTTCAGCCATACCTCGCTTGGAAATTGCTTTCCAGCGAGCATGGACCTGTTTTTCGCATTCGAGGATAACATCCTGAATGCGTTCATCCCGGCGAGGCGTGTCAGCCGGCAAATCCCGTTCGACCCGACCCAGGGTTTCCCGGGTTGAACGCAGAAGATAAACCGCATCGGCTATAACGGATTTGAAACCCGCAGGAACCTCTGCGGAATGGTCTTCGAGACCGGCTTTAATATGATTCTGAAGAGCCAGATCATCGTGGTGATCCAGAATACTCTGGATATCGAGATAGCCCTTGGTCAGTTCCAGAGCGACTTTTTTACTGCCTTCCAGGCTTTCAACCCGACAGATCTTGCCCTGTCCCTGGAATATTTCATTGGGGCCCAGTTTGAGTTTGATTGGCACATCCTGGTTTATTTCGTCATCCCATTCGGATTTCTCCGGGCTTACGAAACTCAACCCGCTCATGCTCATATCGAAAATTTCAAAGGATTTGTCTTTGACGTCTACGACAGCGGAAATGTCTCTCATAACAACTGAAGCACGAAACCGCTCAGCTCTGTAGAACACCCGTCTGCCTTCACCACCTGTGAGTTCTTCGTAATGTTTCATGTTACTTCTACTCTCACTATTCAGCCGAATGTTGTAAGCCGACTGCGTTATGTGGGACTGTTTCCGAGTTCTCTCTTATCCTTAATGTTATTTGGTTCGGTTCCGAAACATTATACATTTTGGCCTTTTTAGCCTGACGTCCCAACTACAAATCCAGTAACGCCAAATCAAAATAGCGTTAACAAACTATTAAAAGTATAAGCTCAATCACTTTGATAAAACAACAGCTTAAATTTGAAGAGTCTGTTTCAAGAGCGGGATACCACATGTTGTGGTTGCCGCGTTAACCATAACTGAATGCTGGAAATTGGCAGTTATGCTCGAATCCCGATAGCCGGATTATTGAAGGTGAGATGAGAATCTTTTCGCAATGATTGAATAGATTTCTTTTTTGAAGGGGACGATTTCTTCGACCAGTTTCTGAGGATCAGTCCACTTCCATTCTGAAAATTCCGGATGCTCTGTCTCGATATTGATATCATGATCCGTGCCCGTAAAGCGGAAAAGGTACCATTTCTGCGATTGTCCGCGGTATTTCCCTTTCCAGACCTTGCCGAGCAGGTGATTCGGCAAATCGTAGGTCAGCCAGTCTTCAATGGAATCCAGTACTTCTATCTTGTTGGTGCCAACCTCTTCAAGCAGTTCGCGCCTGGCCGCGGTGAGCGGATCTTCACCTTTATCAATCCCGCCCTGAGGCATTTGCCAGTGCTCAGAGGGCATATCAATCCGCCTGCCGACAAAAATCTTATTGTCTGCATTGATCATCATGATCCCGGCACAGGGGCGATAAGGCAGGGAGGAAGTGTCTGTCATTGAATTTCCTGTCTGTTGACGATGGCAGATACGGGGGCCAGGACATATCCCTTACGGGCCAGCGTCTGGGCCCAGTGAGTGATCCTTTCCAGAGTTACAGGATAGGGATAACCAATACCAACCGCGGTGCCGGTATATCGAGCAATCCGTTCCAGATCCTGCAGGCGGGCGTCGATGGTCGCCCGGTCAGCTTTGTGATCCAGAAAGCGGTTATTGATCGCGACGGGGATGCCGATTTCAGCAGACAAAGGACCTGCGACACTCTTGGCGGATGTCCGGCCATCCAGGAAGAGCAGACCTCTTGCTTTTACAACATCCAGGATCGGGCGGATATCATCCGGGGAGGCGGTAAAGCGGGATCCCATCTGATTGGTAACGCCGGAATAGCCCGTAAAGCGGCCCAGCATCCATTCCAGTCGCTTCAGATTTTCCTTGTCGGTCAAACTGGTCAGCAGGCTGTGCGGCCCCGGATCATTTTTTGGGTAGCCGAACGGTTCCATGGGAAGCTGCAGCAGCACTTCATGTCCGGCAGCACGGGCCTGCTCGATCCAGCTTTGTAAATCCCGTGCGTAAGGGTTGAAGGACAGTGTGACGGAGCCTGGCAGGTTCTGAATGGTTGAGCGGGTCGCCGTACGGCTCATACCCATTTCACCAATGATGATCGCGATGCGAGGCCGGTCCAGCGGATCTTCAAAAGGTTTGCGATAGATCCGCCAGGGCAGCTTTCCTGACGGACTGATCACCGGTAGCAATCCATAATCGGATTTGCTGGTCAGTTCCGGGTCAGGTACGGGAGGGAGCGGATCTTCCTGCTCTACTGAACCACGATGGGCAAAGGTAGGCGGTGTGCTGTCCTGTTCTTCCTCTTCTTCTTTTGCCTTGATTTCCTCTTCTGCGTCGGCAGGAGCTGTTGCTTTAGGTTGCTCTTTTGTGGCCTGCTGCCGGTTGTCCGGTTGTTTATCTTTTTTTGGCTCGTTTTTAACGATGTCTGTGGCAGACAGATCAGGCTTTGCATCCGGTCCCTGGGTATCCTTTGATGCAGTATCGACCGGAGCGTCACCGGGTTGCTCGCTCGGTTCTTCCGGTTCACCTATGGCAGTTTCAGCTGTGGGAACGGATGTGTCTTGTGAAGGCTCCTCCGTTTGGGCAGGCTGCTCATTATCTTGCTGAGGGGCGTCAGCAGATGCGGTGTCCTCTTCAACGGCTTGAGGAGGCGTTTTCGGCTTTTCGGCTTGTTTTTCCGCTTCTTTGGCAGCGGTAGGTTCTGGAGCCGGATCGTCTTTTTTCTCAGCCAGATCTTCAGTCTGGGCCGGGGCAGAGGGTTTTTCAGCCGATGGTACCGCTTCCTCTTCCTTTACCGGAGCGCCGATTGTGGCCGTTGCTGAAACTGTGCTCTGCTTATCTTTGCCAAGGCTCTGCCAGGCAAGCCAACCGCCCAGTCCGGCCAGGGATAGAAAAAGAAGACCGTATAAAACGGATAAAACCGACACCCCCTGTGAGGGTGTCGGTTTCATTGTTCTTTTTCGTTCCGAATTTGGCAAGGAACACTCACTGCATTGAAAAAGGTTTAGGGTCTGGACCCAAATTAATTAAATGCCTTTTTCGCAAAGAGTGAGACGCCTTTCAACAGGTCTTTTGCCCGAAGAAGCTGATAGTCTTCGATTTCCTGAGAATTCTCGGATTTTTCACCCTCTTTTTTGTCGTCGGCGGCATTGCCGTTTTCGAGGTGGTTGCGAAGATCCGCTTCGGACCGGCGTGATCCGGTTTCGAGAACCTCAAGCCGAGCCTGTTTAACTTCGATGTCAGGCTCGATGCCTTTCGCCTGGATAGAAATGCCGGACGGGGTGTAGTACCGGGCCGTTGTCATGCGCATGGCTCCATTCCCCTGAAGCGGAACGATTGTCTGCACAGAGCCTTTACCGAAACTTTTGGTGCCGATCACAACCGCACGCCGATGATCCTGAAGGGCGCCTGCAACAATTTCGGAAGCACTGGCGGAGCCGCCATTGATCATGACGACAATAGGCTTGCCGTTTACCACATCATCAGCGGTCGCATTATACCGTTGAGAATCCTTTGGATCCCGGCCGCGGGTAGAGACGATTTCACCTTTGGTCAGGAAGGCATCGGAAACGGCAATCGCCTGGTCCAGAAGGCCGCCCGGATTGTTGCGAAGATCGATGATCAGGCCTTTGTAATCGCCGCCCGCTTCTTCGGTCAGCCGCTTGATCGTTTTACGAAGGCCTGAATCCGTCTGCTGCGTAAAGCTTGAAATCCTGACATAGAGGATATCATCATCTTCCAGTCGGCCACGGACGGACTGAACCGTAATGGTCGCGCGCGTAATGACCAGCTCAACCGGTTCTTTGACACCCTTACGGCGGATGGTGATGGCAATGTCGGTATCGACCAGCCCCCGCATTTTTTCAACGGCATCCGAGAGAGAAAGGCCGAGAACCGGTTCACCATCCAGATGAGTGATATAGTCACCAGCCTGAACACCAGCCGCAGCAGCGGGCGTGTCGTCAATCGGTGCGACAACCTTCACCAGGCCGTTTTCCATGGTCACTTCAATGCCCAAACCGCCGAACTTGCCGCGAGTTTGGACTTTCATGCCCTTATAGTTTTTGGGGTTGAGATAGCTGGAATGCGGATCAAGAGAGGCCAGCATGCCGTTAATGGCCGCCTCAATCAACTTGGCGTCATCGACTTCCTCTACATAATCCTCGCGGACTTTGGCAAAGACGTCTCCGAACAGGTTCAACTGCCGATAGGTTTCGGAACTGGCTTCAACCTCGCGTTCCGGTGTCGTCAGAATTGCCACGGACAGTGCGACAACCGCTACCGCCAATACGCCCGTAAAAACATGTCTCATTATCCACTGACCTTTCTGCTTTCAGCCCTCAACCAGGGAACCGGGTTGACGGGAGATCCCTTAACTCTCAATTCCATATATAGCGTCGGTTTTCCACTTTTGTCATTTTTCATCTGACCGACAGGTTCTCCGGCCAGTAACAACTGTCCGACGGACCCGTCGATGGAGCCCAGACCGGCGAGAAGGGTATGATATCCTTCTCCATGATCAATAATCAATAACAGCCCGTAATTTCTGAACGGACCGGCAAAGGCGATCTGCCCATCATAGGGGGAAATAACCGCGGCTTCACCTCTGGTTTCGATCACAATTCCGTTGCGTCTGTTTGATGGCCCGGATTTTCCGAACCGGGAAACAATTTTACCGCCAACCGGTAAAGGAAGTGTGCCTTTTGCGCGGCGAAACGGTTTTCTTGTTCCAAGACTTGAAGCCGATGGGGGCGGCCTGTTCGCCGGACCGAGAGAAGCAACCTGATTATCCGTTTGCCGGGTTTTGCGGGACGGTGTCGGAACCGGGACTGATTTCTGTTCAGATTGAGCCGGTTCGCTCTGTTGCTTTTCTGCAAGAGCAGCCAGTCGTTTTTCCTCCGATTTTCGTCTTGCCTCTTCCTGGCGAAGGATTTCCTGCCGGGCAATTTCTGCTTCGATGCGCTGTTTCTCTTTTTGAAGGCGCAGCTTTTTTTCACTTTCCAGCCGATCCATGAGGGTGACCAGATCCCGGGCTTCCAGGTTGAGTTTACGCTGCTGGCGTTCCTCGCGGGCGCTGAGTCCGGAAAGAGCGGCACGAGCTGATTTTTTTGATTCGAGCAAAGCCGTCAGGGTTGCCTGTTCAGACTGACGGCTTTCCCTTAAATCTTGATATTTTTGTTGTTCGGTGAGGGACTGGTCTCTGAGATTCGCCAGAGTGTCTAGTTGCTCACTGAGCTGGTCTGCTTCCTTCTTGAGCGCCGGGATAGCCGCTTTCAAAAGAGTTGCCGCCCTAAGATTATTGATCAGATTTTCCGGGCTGCCGATTAACGAACCTTCCG
>DIYE01000354.1:8789-52246 GCA_002428885.1 Alphaproteobacteria bacterium UBA6062 | reverse complement strand
GGCACCACCTGCCGCGTTGTCCGGTTAAGCAGCCGCACCCCGATCTGCTTTTCAAGCCTGGCAACACGCGCGCTGACGACAGCGGTTGAGATCCGAAGCTCTCGCCCGGCCCGCGAAAAACTGCCCTGCTCCACAACAGCAACAAATGCTGCCATATCGATGAAGGTTGCCATTTAATTATCAATATTTATTTGAAACTATATATTCTTTATTCTCACTTCCAATATAATAGAAAATACGCAGAATTGTCGATTACCAAAATTTGCGGCACAATCAGGGAAAAAGCCGCAAACCGGGATGAGTGGAGAGGACGATGGGAATCGATTTGATGGAATGGCTCCATCTGGGAATCAGGTGGATCCATATCATTACCGGGATCGCCTGGATCGGGGCATCCTTTTATTTTATCTGGCTGGACATGAATCTGACGCCCCCGGAAAAGGACGGGCGGAAAGATAAGGATGGTGTGGGCGGCGAGCTATGGGCGATCCATGGCGGCGGCTTCTATGAAGTTCAGAAATATCGGGTCGCTCCTCCCGCTTTACCGGATCATCTGCACTGGTTCAAATATGAAGCCTATTTTACCTGGCTCAGCGGCTTTGTGCTTCTGACCCTGCTCTATTATTTCGGCGCCGAGATTTACCTGATTGACCAGAATGTGGCTGACATCTCAACCGATACGGCTATTCTGATCGGGCTTGGCTCCCTCTTCGGCAGCTGGGTAATCTACGATTTCCTTTGCAAGACACCCTTGATCCGCCATCAGGGCGTGTTCGGCCTCGTGCTGTTCCTGCTCTTGACCCTCGCAGCCTGGGGACTGTCACAAATCTTCAGCGGACGGGGCGCCTTCATCCATGTAGGGGCCATCATCGGTACCATTATGGCCGCCAATGTGATGATGGTGATTATGCCCGGACAGCGAGCCCTGGTCAGCGCTGCCGAAAAAGGGGAAGAGCCGGACCCGACGCCGGGCCTGAAAGCGAAGCAGCGCTCTCTTCATAACAACTATTTCACCTTGCCGGTGCTGTTTATCATGATCAGCAACCACTACCCGATGACCTTTGGCCACGAGTTTAGCTGGCTGGTCCTGGCTGCCATCGCCGCGGTGGGCGTTCTTGTCCGGCATTATTTCAATATGAAAAACCAGGGGAAAGCAAAGCAGGGTTTTATCCTTCTGCCCATATCCTTTGTCCTGTTCTTCGTAATTGCCTGGGCGGCGACTCCCAGAACAGAGGATCTGTCTGAAGGCCCCAAAGTGCCTTTTGCGCAAGTGCAGGAAATTATCCAGAACCGGTGCGCCAGCTGCCATGCGGCAAAACCGAGTGATGAAGGTTTTGATACACCTCCCAAGGGTGTGAAACTGGAAACAGCAGCCCAGATCATCCGTGAGAAAACCCGGATCAGGCAACAAAGTGTGGATACGGATGCCATGCCCCTCGGGAATGTTACTGAAATGACAGAGGAAGAACGCAAGATGATCGGCCGATGGATTGCTCAGGGGGCTTCCAAAGACTAGGCCACCTGTTCATTTCTGTTTTCTCGCTCAAAAGGGCCGCTTGCATAAAGCGGCTCTTTTCGTATAAAGGCAGAAGATTATCGGAGACAGTAATGAAGATCATGCAAGCCATCGGCGGAGCCGGCCATGGAGGAGCGGAGACCTTTTTTGTAGGTCTTGCAGGAACATTCCACCGAGCCGGGCTGGATCAACTGCTAACGATGCGCAAGAACGAGATCCGCCGACAATTGCTGTCTCAGCAGAATTTGAAGCCAATTGAACTTCCTTTCGGAGGACGCTTTGATTTTCTCACCAAACCAAAGCTTCAAAGACTGGCTAATGAGTATAAGCCGGATATTTTCCTAAGCTGGATGTCTCGTGCCTCTCACATGACCCCTTCAGGAAATTTCCTGAAACTCGCGCGGCTTGGTGGTCATTATAAAGGCAAGTATTTTGAAAAATGTGACCACCTTGTCTGCATAACAGAAGAGATCAGGGATTTCATGGCAGATCAGGGGTGGTCGCGTGACCGTCTGCATTATATTCCCAATTACTTATCCTGGGAAAGGAAATCTGCTGTTGATCGGGCAACGCTGGATACACCGGAAGGCGTGCCTGTCCTGCTGTCTATGGGGCGTCTGCATGAATGCAAGGCGCTTGATACAGCCCTTAAAGCGGTTTCGAAAGTTAAAGACTGTTATTACTGGATCGCTGGATCCGGAGGACTGGAAGCCGAGTTGAAAGCGCTTTCTGAAGATCTCGGAATTGCTGAGCGGGTCCGTTTTCTCGGTTGGCGTACGGATCGGGAAGCTCTCATGGAAGCTGCTGATATCTGCCTGTTCCCGTCTCGTCAGGAAGCTTTTGGCACCGTCATCCTGGAGGCTTGGGCGTCCGATACTCCTATCGTTACCGCCGCCTCCCACGGGCCTGCCGCTTATATCCGGCATGAAGAAAATGGTATGCTTAGTCAAATCGATAATGTCGATGAAATAGCAGAATACCTGAACCTACTCATCAACGATCCATTGCTGGCCAAAAGACTCATCGATAATGGCAGAGCGGAATTTGAAGCGAATTTCACTGAACAGGTAGCCGTTCAGAACTGGAAAAACCTGTTTGAACGACTAACCTGATTTATCTTTATCAGTGACGGAAGTTACTGCCTTTGCGGTCGAGAATACGCAGGAGGCCATCCCACTCCAAAACATCGGGTCGGCTTTCGCCGACATTCTTGAACTGGTTCACCGCAGTCTCACAGACTTCTTTTGGCGGGATAATGACCTCGGCCCCACCGCTTAGAGCCTGGATCTGCGCCTGGCAGGCTTTTTCAAGATAGAAGATCCGACGGAAAGCTTCCGCGACAGATCTTCCGACCGTCATCAGCCCGTGATTACGAAGGATCATAGCAATGCTTTCCTCGCCTAGATCCCGAACCAGTCTTTCCCGCTCATCCAGGTTGAGAGCAATACCTTCATATCCGTGATAGGCGAGGCGATTGTAAAACATCAGGGAATGCTGGGACAGCGGAAGTAATCCCTGTTTCTGTGCAGAGATCGCCATACCGGCTACTGTATGCGTATGGAGCACACAATCCACGTCGTGACGCGCACCGTGAACCGCACTATGAATTGTGTAGCCGGCCGGATTGATAAAGAAATCCGTCTCATCCAGCACCTTTCCGTCAATATCTACCTTCACCAGGCTGGAAGCGGTGAT
The DNA here is from genome assembly GCA_002428885.1 of Alphaproteobacteria bacterium UBA6062. Lineage (GTDB taxonomy): Bacteria > Pseudomonadota > Alphaproteobacteria > Sneathiellales > Sneathiellaceae > Sneathiella. Next base: position 49,035 of record DIYE01000354.1, on the reverse strand, counting down.
CTCGTCAAAGAAAAGGCCATAAGGGTTAATCAGAAACTGATCATGTGTCCCGGGAATACGAGCTGAAATATGTGTAAAGATCAGATCAGACATCTCAAAATGCGCGACCAGCTGGTAGCAGGCTGCCAGGTCAACCCGAACGGCCCACTCTTCTTCCGACACTTTGTCCTTGAGATGAGGCACCATCTGCGTAATTGTATCCACACCCATATCCAACTCCTTCCGTTCCTTATTCTTGTTATCAGCCATTCACGGATTTCAGCATATTCCTGCCAATGACAAGCTGCTGAATCTGAGTGGTACCTTCATAAAGGCGAAGCAATCTTACATCACGATAGAAGCGCTCAACCTTGTATTCTGACATATATCCGGCACCGCCGTGAATCTGGACAGCCTTGTCAGCTATCCGTCCGGCTGCTTCCGTGGTGAACATTTTACAGCAGGCTGCCAGCATTGGAATCTGTTCTCCGGTGTCGAACCGGCGGGCGGCATCCTGTGTCATACATTTACCAGCATAAAGATCAGCCTGGCTGTCAGCAAGCATTGCCTGAACAAGCTGGAAGTCACCGATGGCCTGGCCAAACTGCTTTCTTTCCACAGCGTAGCTCAAAGCCTCTTCAAGAATGCGTTCGGAAATACCGGTCGAGACCGAACTCAAATGAAGCCGACCACGATCCAGAACTTTCATAGCGGTATAGAAGCCTTGCCCCTCAACACCGCCCAGCAGTGTATTCGCCGGCACACGGGCATCTTCGAAAATGACATCACTGGTCTTGGTACCACGCTGCCCCATTTTGTCATCAGCATTGGCAATGGTAATACCTGGTGTTGCCGGATCCACGACAAAAGCAGAAACACCGGAAGCCCCTTTATTATCAGGGTCCGTCCGCGCCATGACGGTCAGCATGCCGGCGCGAAGAGCATTTGTGATATAGCGTTTGGTACCATTGATGACATATTCATCGCCATCGCGGATTGCCGTTGTTCGCAAAGATGCAGCGTCAGATCCCGCATCAGGTTCCGTCAGACAGAAAGAAGAACTGATCTCGCCGGTCGCCAGACGCGGCAGATATCGCTGTTTCTGTTCCTCAGTTCCGGTCATTACCAAGCCCTGACTGCCGATCCCGACAGTGGTACCGATCACGGACCGGAAGGAAAGAGAGGCCTGACACAGTTCGTGAATAATGCCGCATTCCTGCTCCATATTCAGGCCGAGCCCACCATAGTCTTCCGGAATAGACAGACCAAACAGTCCAAGCTCCCGCATCTCCTGGATGATCTCTTCGGGAACCTCGTTGGTCTGCTCAACCGCATCTTCAGCCGGAACAAGTCTCTCGCGCACAAATCGTGCGACAGCGTCTTTCATTTGGGAAAATGTTTCCTGATCCAATGCCATTGCATCATGTCCTTATGTTTATTGTTTTTATTGCAGATTATTGCAGAATTCCGCGCCGTTCATATCCCGGAACGGCTCAGGCGGCAAGTTTGTTAAGAGGGGCCGCACATCACTTCAACACCACGCGCAAGAGCCACCAGCTGAGGACCGATCTCTTCGCGTAGCTTTTCTTCTGAAACCAAATAGGCGGAGCCACCGCAATTAAAGGACATCAGGTCTCCATTGCTGCTATCCCACACCGGAACACCAACTGCACTTGTGGCCCGCTGCCAGTCGCCACTGGAAACGCAAAATCCGAAGTCCTGAAAATCTTTCATAGCCTGTTCAACACCACGCTTGATTCGGTCCCAGTCGCTTCCTGCTCCCCGTTTAACATGATCAAGCAGGAAATCTCGTTCCTCATCAGGCATTTTACAAAGATAGGCACGCCCCATGGAAGTCGTTGCAATCGGGATATAGGAACCAACCTCCAGAACCAACGTACTGGAAATGGATCCCCGAACAGCTTCAACGTAAAGCATATTAAGCTTTTCTCGCGCGCCGAGTGCAACACTATACCCGGTTTGCTTGGCCATTTCCCGCATGGCGGGACAGGCGAACAACCTCAGCCTGTTGTTGGCAAGCACCGTATATCCGAGAGACAAAACAGCGGGCGATGGCTCGTAACGTCCTATATCTTCACGATGAATCAGATATCCGAGCTGGACAAGCGTATTCGTGAGTCGGGACACTGTAGAGCGAGGAAGAGATGTTCTCTTAGCCAGTTCGTTATTACCGACCGGTCCCTCACCCGGCCTGAAGGCTCGCAGCACCTCCAGTCCTCTCGCGAGAGATGTGACAAAATGGCGATCTTTCTCTGCGCCCTCTTCAACGAACTCTTCCATTTTCTTTATCGGCATGCTTTAGCTCAGGTTCATATGCATTTTCCAAAAATTAGAATCGCATAATAATTTCTTGCAGAACTTTGTTCCACTATGCAGAATAACCTCCCGACGGAGCAACGAGAAGAAAAAAATAGCCCGTCTAACTTGGGAGGAAAATATGCAACTCAAAACAAGTGCGATTTCCGTAGCGTCAGCTTTAATGTTTGGACTTGTCAGTACAGCCGCCGCGGAAGATGTAAAACTACCGGGAACCATCGCCTGGAGTGCCTACAACACAGGCACGACCGGTTATAATCAGTCCGTTGCCATCGGCAAAGCCCTTAAAGACAAATATGGCGTGAACTTGCGGGTTGTGCCCGGCAAGAACGATATTTCAAGAATGTCCCCGCTGCGTAACAACAAGGTGCAATTCATCGCCAATGGCGGCGGCACTTACTTTGCGTCAGAAGGTGTCTTTAACTTTGCAGCCAAAAGCTGGGGTCCCCAGAAAGTACGCCTGCTGATGTCAGCAACATCAGATGCCAATATTTCATTGGGTACGGCTGCGGACGCCAACATCAAAACCATGGCGGATCTCAAAGGCAAGCGCGTGGGCATTGTGAGAGGCTCTCCGGCCCTGACGATTGGCGCACAGGCGGCACTGGCCTTTGCGGATCTCACATTTGACGATGTTAAAGTCGTTGAGTTCGGCGGCTATGGCGCCATGTGGAAAGGTATGGTCAGCGGTCAGGTTGACGCGGCGATTGCCTCAACAGTATCGGGCCCGACCAAAAAGCTGCAGGCATCACCGCGCGGTATTCACTGGCCTAACTGGCCCCATTCAGATAAAGCTGGCTGGGACCGCGTTCTCAAGGTTGCACCCTATTTTGTACCGCATGTTGCGACACTGGGAACCGGCATTTCAAAAGAAAAGCCCCAGGAAGCAGGTGCTTATCCGTATCCGATCCTGATTACCCGGGATGACCAGGATCCGGCCCTTGTCTATTCCATGGTGAAAGCCATTCATACGGAATATGACAACTACAAGAATGCTCTGCCGGCCATGCCAGGCTGGGACCTCAGCAAGCAGACCTTTAAGTGGGCGGTTCCTTATCACGCGGCGGCTGTCAAATACTGGAAAGAAATCGGCGCCTGGACTGCCGATATGGATGCCCATAACAATGCTCTGATTGAACGGCAGAATGTTCTTGCCGAAGCCTGGGCAAAGATGGCGTCCAAAGATCTGCCTGAAGACCAGTTCAAGGCGGAGTGGATGAAAATTCGTGCGGCAGCTCTCGAAGCAAAAGGCATGAATCCGGTATGGAAGTAAAAGATAGTGATGTTGAAACGGTGGCGGCGCCTGAGGAACAGGGCCGCCACCGTTCCCTTTCTGCTGTCTGGAACGGGATTCTGATCACCGCCACGGTGATTGTGGTAGCTCTATCCGTCAATCAGTTGTTCAATCTGGGCTTTTTCGTCGGTCATATCTGGCTCGACAATAAGTATCAGTATGCTTTGTTCGGGCTGCTGGTACCATTGACTTTCCTGATCTTTCCCATGACGTCGAGAGCCAGTAGAACGAAAATTCCCCTGTATGACATTGCAGCCTCTGTTGTGATGTTTGCGCTGTTGCTTTTCTTTTTCATCAATGCGGAAAGGATCCTCGACAGCGGTTGGGAAATGGGCGCACCACAGCATGTGGTTATCTTTGGGTTTATTTTGTGGGCCTTGGTTCTTGAAGCAACTCGCAGGGCCGGCGGGACGGCCCTTTTCGCAATCGTTTTCCTGATCTCTCTTTATCCGCTCTATGCGGATGTCATGCCAGGACCTATTGCCGGACTTTCAAGTTCAATAGCAGATACCACGGCCTATCACACGCTGAGCGCAGAAAGTATGCTGGGTATCCCCATGCAGGCTCTCGCCAATCTGGTGATCGGCTTCCTGATCTTCGGTGTTGCACTGACTCAGACAGGCGGCGGAACCTTCTTCATCAATCTCGCTTTTGCTCTACTGGGGCATGTGCGGGGCGGACCGGCGAAGGTTGCGATTTTCTCATCCGGTCTGATGGGCTCAATGAGCGGCAGCGTTGTTTCCAATGTGATTACAACCGGTGTCCTGACCATTCCGGCCATGCGCAAAACGGGCTTTCGCAAATCCTATGCGGCCGGTGTCGAAGCTTGCGCCTCTACTGGCGGCGTCTTGATGCCGCCTATTATGGGATCGACGGCCTTTATCATGGCTGTCTTTCTGGATGTCCCCTATATCACTATTGCGGTTGCCGCTATCATCCCGTCCGTCTTGTATTATCTGGCACTGTTTATCCAGATTGATGCTTTCGCAGCTCGGAATGAAATGCCGGGTATCGAGCGGGATAAGTTACCAGGATTAAAGGAAACGCTGCTACAGGGTTGGCATTTTATTGCCGTCTTTGTCCTGCTGATTGTGATGTTGATTTATCTTAAGCAGGAAGTGCTGGCACCTTTCTATGCTACAGTTCTCCTGCTGATTATCAATCAGCTCTTTCCCCACAGTCGCTGGAACGGCAGTGATTTTATCGGTTTTATCATCGCAACCGGTAAATTGCTGGCAGAGATTGCCGCCATTCTGGTCGGTGTCGGCTTGATTGTCGGTGCGCTTTCCATCACCGGCATGGCCGGAACCCTGGTCAACGACCTGATCTTCCTGGCAGGCGGTAATACCCTGGTTCTACTGCTGATGGGGGCTATCACCAGCTTTATCATGGGGATCGGTATGACCGTCACGGCGGCCTATATCTTCCTGGCCATTGTTCTGGCACCCGCTCTGGTTCAGGGGGGACTAAACCCCATGTCGGTTCATCTGTTTATTCTCTATTGGGGAATGGTAAGTTTCATCACGCCACCGGTTGCTCTCGGGGCTTTTGCAGCAGCATCCATCGCTGGTGCCAGCCCCATGAGAACCGGTTTTGAAGCCATGCGGCTCGGATCCATTATTTACTTTGTACCGTTTTTCTTTGTCCTGGATCCGGCCTTTATTCTTCAAGGAGAGTTCAGTCGTACCGCGATCCTGTTCGGGTCCGCTGTCATCGGCGTCATCTTGATCGCCAGTTCTCTTCAGGGATATTTGGTCGGGGTGGGCAATCTTCACCGGCACCCGGTCTTCGGTTGGCTGATCCGCGGCTTGATGCTGATTGGTGGCCTTTGCCTGGCAACCCCGGGCAACAGCGTCCTTATCCCGTTCAGTGATCTGCAACTAGCGATTACGGCCCTGCTTCTCGCCGGATCTGCTGCCCTCTTGGCTTACCTGTTTGAGAAAAGCCACCACAAACAGCTCACAGCCTGAAAGATATAGGGCCCAGAGGTCCTGACCCCAAACTGAAAAGCCGTGACACATTGACTGTCACGGCTTTTTTTATGTTCTGAAATATCAGTATTGCCTGCGATTTATAAACCAATACCGTTTCATGCTATTGCTACAGTCTCCGCTTTGCTCGCATTCGGTGCACCTCACAAATAGAGCCCTGCAATCACCGATTTATTCCACATTTTGAGCTTGCAGAATAATGTTCCACTATGCAGAATGCAGTCCAGATTGGAATGGCGATTAACATCCCAATCACAACAACGGGAGAAATAAATGCGCACTTCGATAATAAACAAGCTCTCTTTCGGTTTTGCTGCAGTTGTCGGTCTGGCGGCTGTTGGTACAACTTCTTTGGCCTCTGCTGAAGGCCTTCCCAAATCCATGATCTGGACAGCTTACGGCACAACCTCCAGCGGTTATGCCCAGGCAGTTGCCATTGGTAATGTTCTGAAAAATGAATTTGGTACTTCCCTTCGGGTTCTGCCGGGTAAGAATGACATCTCCCGAATGACTCCGCTCAAAGTCGGAAAAGCTGACTACTGCGCCTGCGGTATTGCAAGCTATTTCGGCCAAGAAGGTGTTATGCAGTTTGCAACAGATAGCTGGGGTCCTCAGCCGTTGCGGGCTATCATGACATCCAAAGGCTCCTTTGGGCTTGGTCTGGCGATCGCCAAAGATGCCGGTGTTACCAATCTCAGCGACCTTAAAGGAAAACGCATTGCCTGGGTTCGTGGCGCAGACGCCTTAAATTTTGGCGCCACAGCGTTTCTTGCCTTTGGCGGTCTGACATGGGATGACGTTAAGAAGGTTGAGTTTCCGGGTTTTAAAGACTCCATTGACGGCGTGATCAACGGCCAGATTGATGCAGCCTTTTCCTCTACGGTTTCTCCGCACATCAAGCGTCTTGCAGCCAGCCCGCGCGGCGTAACCTGGTCAACATTGCCTGCCGATGATGCAGCGGCCTGGAAGCGTCTACGTGATGTTGCTCCATACTTCTCACCGGTTACAGCAACCGTTGGTGCAGAAATCTCCAAGGACAAGCCTTGGGTTGGAGCCGGTTATCCTTATCCGATCCTGGTTGCCAATGCCAGCCAGTCCGCGGATGAAGTCTACACACTGACCAAAGCCATGGTTGAAAAGTTCGACGGCTATAAAGACAACGCCCCGGGCGCTAAAGGCTGGAACATTGCGAACCAGAATTTCGAATGGATCCTGCCTTACCATGACGGTGCTGTAAAATACTTCAAAGAAGCCGGTAAATGGTCTGATGCTGCTCAAAAGCACCAGGACATGCTGCTCAAACGTCAGGACGTGCTGGCTAAAGCCTACAAGGCATATAAGGCGACAAAACCGTCTAAAGATGCATTCAAGGCAGGTTGGACGAAAGCCCGTGCCGAAGCTCTGGCTGCAGCAAATCTCGCTGTAAACTTCAACTAACCTTGACCTAGTTTTACAGTCATGAAAGAGAATGCAGATTCTCAAGAGCAAGCGACGGCGGAACCTTCCCGCCGTCGCTCTCTTTCTGGGGTATGGGGCCTGCTTCCGTACCTCTCCGCGGTCATTGTCTTGATCCTGTCCATCAACCAGCTGTTTAACTTTGGATTTTTTGTCGACTTTACCTTCCTGTCCAACCAGTATTCCTACATTATTGCCGGCTTCCTGCTTCCCCTCATATTTCTGATGTGGCCGGCCTTTAAAGCATCATCCCGAAAAGCAGTCCCCTGGTACGACGCCTTACTCGCTGCCGGAATGATGGGCATTTGTTTCTATTTTGCCTTCAGCAGCGACAAAATCCTGGATGAAGGTTGGGAATATGCCGCTCCTGATCATGCCATTTATATGAGCTATCTTTTCTGGGCATTGATCTTCGAATGCACCAGGCGAGCCGGCGGCCTTGCGATTTTCGCCATTGTGGTGGTGATCTCCTTCTATCCGCTTTTTGCAGATGTCATGCCTGGCCCAATTGCCGGCGCAGCAGCTACATTACCGGATACGGCCATCTTCCATACGATGAGCTCTGAAAGTGTTCTCGGCATACCTCTAAGGGCTTTCACCAATCTTGTTATCGGCTTTCTGGTTTTTGGTGTTGCCCTGCAATATACCGGCGGCGGTAAGTTCTTTATTGATTTTGCCTTTGCTCTGCTGGGTCATGTGAGAGGCGGACCTGCCAAGGTTGCCATTTTCTCATCCGGCCTCATGGGGTCCATGAGCGGTAGCGTGATCACCAACGTTTTGACAACAGGCGTTCTGTCTATTCCGGCCATGCGCCGGGTCGGTTTTTCCAAATCCTATGCCGGAGGTGTTGAAACCTGCGCCTCAACCGGTGGGGTATTGATGCCGCCGATCATGGGGGCTACCGCCTTTATCATGGCGACATTCCTGGAAATTCCCTATATCGACATTGCCATTGCCGCGATTATTCCGTCCATCCTGTATTTCTTCGGTCTATTCGTTCAGATTGATGCCTATGCAGCGAAGAATGATCTTAAAGGCCTACCAAAGGAAGAACTTCCTTCTCTCAGGAAAACACTGAAGGAAGGCTGGCACTTTATCGCCGTGTTCGTCATTCTGGTCTGGCTGCTGGTCTTTCTAAAACAGGAATCCGTTGCCCCCTTTTATGCAACAGCCCTTCTCATTCTGATCAATCAGATCTTCCCCTATTCCCGCTGGGGATGGAAGGAGCTTAAGGAGTTTATCCTGGGGACGGCGTCGCTGTTTGCGGAACTGGCCGGTATTCTGTGTGGTGTCGGTCTGATCGTCGGTGCACTGGCTGTAACCGGCATGTCCGGTACAATCGCCAATGATTTGATCTTCCTGGCAGGAGGCAACCCGCTTGTTCTGCTGTTTATGGGGGCTTTGACCAGCTTTATCCTTGGAATCGGAATGACCGTAACGGCAGCCTATATCTTCCTGGCCATTTCACTGGCTCCTGCAGTGATCTCCGCCGGACTGGATCCGCTCGCCGTTCATCTGTTCATTCTCTATTGGGGTATGCTGAGCTTTATCACACCGCCTGTCGCTCTTGGTGCTTTTGCCGCTGCGACCGTTGCCGGTGCAAAGCCAATGGAAACCGGTATGCAGGCCATGAAACTTGGCAGTATCATTTACTTCATTCCGTTTTTCTTTGTGCTCAACCCCGCACTGATTCTGCAAGGTGAGCTCATTGAGATTCTGAAAGTCGTGATCACGGCACTCATAGGGACCTGGATGATTGCCAGTGCGTTGCAGGGATATCTTTCCTGGATCGGCAAACTGGATATTCACCCGCAGGGCCGCTGGATTATCCGTGGATTGCTGCTGATTGCCGGGTTGGCGCTTGCCACACCGGGCGGCGGGCTGGTTCCTGTCAGTAACACCGAGCTGGTTATCCTTGCCGCAGTACTTGCTGTACCGACTATTCTCATCGTATTGTTCGTGAACAGGAGAAACACAACAATACGGAATGCCTGATTTATGAAACGTGGCTTTACCATCGCGATGGCCGCCGGACTGATACTGTTCTGTGCGGCCATCGTTACCATTTATGTCTCAATCGGCTCCATCATTGTCGATACGATTGAGGCGGAGGGAACCCGGCTTACGCAAACCGGCGTCAGCCTGGAAGAAGCAGATTTCTCTCCCACGACAGGAACCACAACGCTCCTCCATATGACAGTGGACAATCCCAAAGGTTTCTCTGCCCCACATGCATTTAACTTCGGTAAGGTTGAGCTTTGGGTAGATCCTGAAACTCTGGCAACGGATACCCTCCACATAAAAAGCCTTCTTCTGATTGCTCCTGAAATTATCTACGAGCTTTCCTCTTCCACCGATAATCTCAGAACGCTGAAAAGCTATATCCAAAATGCGTCCGGGAAGCCTTTGTCAGGCAAAAAACTGCGGATCGACAACTTCTATGTCAAAAATGGTGTCGTTGTCGTCAAGGCAAAGGATCTGCAGGGTCAGCGCAAAACGGCCCGCCTGAATGATATTCATCTAAAAGATATCGGCAGGCAGGAAAACGGCCTTCCGCCTGCCCGGGCCATTGAGCAGATGATGGTCCCTCTTCTTCGGGAAACCACACTCGCGGCGCTGAACACGGACCTGAAACTGTCCGATCAGGCGCGCAATATCCTGAACGGCGCTCTCGATGAAACAGAAAAAGCCTTTGAAGCCATTAAAGGTCTCCTGAACCGCTAACCCGACCGTCACGGGTCATTTCTTGACAGAGACACATAATTCTTTTATTTAACATAATTGTTAATTAAAAGAATTGCTAAATATGAATACTGATCCACTGTCCGCTATCTTTTCCGCTCTCGCGGATCCGACCCGGCGAAAGATTCTGGAAACTTTGGCCGAAGGAGAAAAATCGGCAGGTGAATTGGCTGAACCTTTCGCCATGTCCGCCCCTGCCATTTCCAGACATCTCAAGGTTCTGGAAAAAGCAAATCTGATAGAGCGCAAGGTAGATGCCCAGTGGCGACGCTGCTCCCTCAATCCTGACGGCCTAAAAAAAGCGGATGGGTGGATGTCCAAATACCGGACATTCTGGGCAGGACGGTTTGATGCCCTTGAAGACTATCTTAAAGACCTCAAAGAAAAAGGAGACCTCCCTCATGAACAAGGTGATATCAAGAAGTGAAGCAACGGGGCTGGAACTGGAGCTTGTTCGGGATTTCGACGCGCCTCCGGAAATGGTCTTTGAAGCCTGGACGAATGCCGAAGCACTCCGGGCCTGGATGGGGCCGGAAGGCCGAACCTGTCCCAATGCGGAGATCCATCCTGTTGTTGAAGGCGCCTACAGCATTCCCATGGAATCGGCGGATGGACAGGTCGACACCGTCGTCGGTCATTACACCCGGATCGAACCGCCCCACTTCCTGGCCTTCTCCTGGAGTTGGATACAGGAAGATGGCTCTATTGGTCACCCCATGCATGTTTCATTGGAATTCGAGCGCCTGGAAGGGAACCGCACTCGCATGACCATGCTGCATATCAATCTCATGGATGAAATCTCCCGGGACAATCACAGTGACGGCTGGGCCGGTTGTTTTAACGGCCTGGAGAGATTTCTTAAATAACAGCTCTCATATCGGCTTATCCACCAACGAACAGATTCGTATTTTTAGGTTGCTGTCCTTTTATGATGAAGGCATAAACTTAAAAGACAACAACTGTTCGTTAGGGAAAATTTGTGGCGGATTCCAAAGATAAAACAGAAGACGGACCTTACAGGAGTGATAATCGGCGGCAGGAACTGATGGCTTCCGCCGCCCATCTTTTTAATCAGCGGGGCTATGATGCGACCTCCATGCGCGATATCGCGCGGGAAGCAGGTATGTTGGCAGGCTCCATGTATTATCATTTTCCGTCCAAAGATGATCTGATCATCGCCACTTATGAAGAAGGTGCCCGCCTGATCACCGAAGCCGTTCTGGACGCCATTGCCCATATCACCGATCCCTGGGAGAGACTGGAACAGGCGGCTGCGGCCCATATGAATACGCTGTTTGGCGGTAATAACTTTTCTATCCTGCTCTGCGCTGATATCTCCCGAACGGCTCCTCCCTTGCGGATCAGACTGATTGAGAGCCGTGACAGCTATGATGCCCTCTTCATGGAGCTGATAGAAGCCCTGCCGCTCCCGGAAGATGTTGATCCAACCCTGATACGTCTTAGTCTTCTCGGATCCCTGAACTGGTCCAGCAGCTGGTATCGCCCAGGCGGGCAAACACCGGCGCAAATCGGCGCTCTCTTTGTCAGGTTGCTAAGAGACGGCCTTGCAAATCCTGAAAATTAATTACACACAAAATTATTGTGTAATTTTTTTATTTACATATCTCCATTATAAAATATATTTGCAGTGATATTGAAATTATTGTATGTATACATACAATAATATAATCAATCCTGTGATTGACCCCTTATTTAAAGAGCCGCATATCCTTTATTATAGGCAGCAAAAGCGGTTGTTTTCTGCAGAGATCAACCCGGATTAAAAAAAGATCAAGACGATGCAACGGGAAAGATCGCGCCCGAGCCATCCGTCCGTTTGAGCAAGAGATGATGTCTGACTGGAAGCGAGTTACAAAGTGAATGAATTAAATCCGAATATGGCTGATCACCCAGCCGGCAGAGTATCAGTCCCCTCTGTCGTTATCCGCTTCGCCGGTGATTCCGGGGATGGTATCCAGATTACAGGTAGTCGTTTCACGGATACGACGGCATTGGCGGGCAACGATCTGGCAACCTTCCCGGACTTTCCGGCAGAAATCCGGGCACCTGTCGGAACCACCTTTGGTGTCTCCGCCTTCCAGATCAATTTTGGTGCACGCCGGATTGAAACCCACGGTGATGATCCTGATGTCCTTGTAGCCCTGAATCCGGCAGCCTTGAAAGTCAACATTTCAAGGCTCCGCAGTGGTGGATCGATTATTGTTGATAGCGGCGCCTTCAATGCCCGAAATCTGAAGAAGGCGGGCTATGAAGAGAACCCTCTTGAGGACGGCTCTCTCAGTTCCTATCGCATTCTCGAAATTGACATCACAAAGTTAGTCTTGGAATCCGTCAAGGAATTCGGTTTGTCTCAAAAAGAAGGTCTGCGTTGCAAGAACTTCTGGGTCCTCGGCCTGGTTTATTGGATTTACGGCCGCGGCCGTGAAGAAACAATCGCCTGGCTGAAAGAAAAATTTGCCAAACGTTCGGAAATTGCCGATGCAAATGTTGCCGCTCTCAATGCCGGACATGTCTATGGTGAAGCGGCAGAACTGGGGGACAGCGTCGGCCTCTATTCCGTTGCCGCCGCCGAAATGCAACCGGGACTTTACCGGACAGTTACCGGCGGTGAAGCACTCGCCTGGGGCCTGGTAGCCGGTGCTGAACTGGCCGGTCTTGATATCTATATGGGTTCTTACCCGATCACCCCGGCTTCTCCGGTGCTGCACTCTCTTGCCAGACTGAAGCAGTTCGGTGCGAAGACATTCCAGGCGGAAGATGAAATTGCCGCTATCTGTTCCGCCATTGGCGCCTCTTATGCAGGTGCTCTTGGTGTTACCTCATCCTCCGGTCCGGGTATCGCCCTTAAAGGCGAAGCTATCGGACTGGCCATTTCAACAGAACTGCCGCTGGTTATTGTCAATTCCCAGCGGGCCGGACCGTCAACGGGCCTGCCGACAAAAACAGAACAGTCTGACCTTTATCAGTCTGTGTATGGCCGTAACGGTGACGCACCACTGGTCGTTCTAGCGGCCCGTAGTCCGTCCGACTGTTTTGAGGTTGCGATTGAGGCTTGCCGACTGGCAACCAAATATATGACACCCGTGATGCTGCTGACCGATGGTTATATTGGCAATGCTGCCGAACCGTGGCTTATCCCGTCCGTTAAGGACCGCAAACCGTTCAAAGCAGAACACCGGACCGATCCGGAGGGCTATGCCCCGTTCAACCGGGATCCGGAAACACTGGCCCGTCCCTGGGCGGTTCCCGGTACGCCAGGCCTGGAACATCGAATTGGCGGTATCGAGAAAGCCGACGGCAGTGGCCATATTTCCTATGAACCTGCAAACCACCAGGCTATGACAGACCTGCGCCGAAACAAAATCCTGGGTATCTCCAGAGATATTCCGGAACAGAAAGCGGATCAGGGAAATGAAGGCGGCAAACTTGCCGTTGTCGGCTGGGGGTCAACCTATGGACCCATTAGCCGCGCGGTCAGCAACAAACTGCTGGACGGCAAGGATGTTGCGCATATCCACCTCACTCACTTATGGCCTTTCCCGGCCAACCTCGGAGATCTTCTCAAGGGATATGAGAAAGTGATTGTTCCTGAAATGAATGACGGCCAGCTCAAAACCGTTCTGAGAGATCAGTTCCTGATTGATGCGCAGCCTGTCACTAAAGTTACCGGACAGCCTTTCAAAATTACCGAGATTGAAAACGCCATTGATCAGGCGCTGGAGAACTGAGATGAATGTCGTCGCCCCCAAAGATAAACTAAAACCTGCCGATTTCGCCTCTGATCAGGAAGTACGCTGGTGCCCCGGCTGCGGAGACTATGCGATCCTGAAAGCCGTCCAGCGCACGTTGCCGGACTTGGATGTACCGAAAGAAAACTACGTTTTCGTCTCCGGTATCGGATGCTCATCGCGCTTTCCCTATTACATGTCCACCTATGGCTTCCATACGATCCACGGGCGGGCACCGGCTTTTGCCACCGGGATCAAGATGACCAACCCGGACCTGGATGTCTGGATGGTAACAGGCGACGGAGACGGTTTCAGTATCGGCGGTAACCATATGCTGCATGTCCTGCGCCGCAATGTTGATATGCAAATCCTCCTCTGTAACAACGAAATCTATGGTCTTACCAAAGGTCAGTATTCTCCGACATCCGATTCCGGTCTGAAGACCCCGTCTTCCCCGACCGGCTCGGTGGATAGTCCGCTAAAGCCACTGGTCTTCTCACTGGGAGCTGGTGCGCGGTTTATCTCCCGCGGTTACGATACCCAGAAAAACCTGCCGGAGATCTTCAAGCGGGCCCATGCCCATAAAGGCGCTTCCATGGTGGAAATCCTGCAAAACTGCATCGTCTATAATGATGCGGTCTTTGATGACGTGCTGGCCCGGGATGTCGCTGCGGAACGCCAGATCCATGTGGAGCATGGTCAGCCTCTGATTTTCGGTGCAGAAAAGAACAAAGGCCTGACGTTGAATACCCGTTCCCTGTCCCTCGAAGTGGTGAGCATCGGAGAGAACGGTGTCAGTGAAGAGGATATTCTTGTTCATGATGAAAAGAACAAGATGATCGCTACCTTGCTGGCCGGAATGGACGGTCCCGACTTTCCAACGGCTTTCGGTGTTCTTTATTGTGACCCGGCACCGACCTATGAACTGAGCGTTGAACATCAGATGGATGAAGCAAAACAGACTTCTTCGGCTCCCTCCATGGACGCACTGTTAAGGGAAGGCCATACCTGGGAAGTTAAATAAACAAGCCTTCTTTATTTTTCGGGCCGATGGACTTGCTCCGTCGGCCTTTTGCATGTCTGGGCCTTTTTAGGTACTCTCTATTAAGGAGGCCCGAATGTGACGCCAGACAAAGCCAGAGACCTTTTGCTGACCAGAAAAGCCGAACTGGAAAAGGTGATGAAGTCCAGTGCAGAGGATGAAAACCCGGTTGAACTGGATCAAACCCGGGTTGGCAGCTTATCCCGCATGGACGCATTACAGGGTCAGGCCCTGGCGCAGGAAACGGTCCGCCGCCGCAAAAACGAACTGAGCCGCATTGAAGCTGCCCTGGCCCGTGTTGACAGCGGTGATTTTGGGTATTGCGTCAATTGCGACGAGGAAATTTCGGAAAAACGCCTATCTCTTGATCCAAGTGCGCCGCTCTGTATTGATTGCGCATCAAAGTAAAAAGGCTTTAAGGGGTCTGGCCTTAGTCCTTTTTTTCCGTCGGCCTGCTTCTGCGCCTTGACTTGGCCTGCAAATAGTTCATTCCCGCAAAGATAGCCCAAAACGGTATGACAATGACTGCTCCAAGCAGGATATAATCTGCGGCCCAGCGTACCGTCGACAAGGCAGTGGCATAAATTTCGCCGATGGTTCCGGTCAGATCTTTCAAAAGGTCCAGTGGCGTTATATCGAACAGGGTCAGAAGCCAGCCAACCAGAAACGAAAAGATCAGCAACTTGACGACAATCGAACCGATATTTTTTGGCATAGCACCCGCCTGAACCTACCCGGATAAATCAATCAGCATCATACAGACAGCAAGGGTAACCTTACCAGCACCTTTTCATAAAAAATTAAGGATACTGCCGGTAACTGGACGTGACAGCAGTTGAAAAGGTAACGACTTGGGAAATCTGACACTCATACGGCCAGCCCCACCCCACAAGGCTCTGGGGATCGCTTTGGATCTCCTCCACCTCACGGAGCCTTTCTCAGGATGGGATTCCCGGCAACTGGTCAGTACGGTCAAAGGTGCCATTCGGCGCAACCATTATATCCTTCTGAAACAGGAAGACCGATATGCCGGCTTCGCCTGCTGGGGGCGCTGTTCGGAAGAGGTTGGTGAGGGATATATCAACGGCACCTATCATCCGACCTATCAAGACTGCGAAACCGGAGAGCATTTTCTGCTGTTTATTATCCAGGCGGAGACCAAAGGGCAGTTAAAAGAGATTGTCCGGTTTATGAAACAACATCACCCGGACTGCAACGTCTATGGTCGGCGATTTCGTACCCATAAAAACAAACTCGCTCCTGTTATCCTGTCTCATAAACAATAAAAAGCCCGGCATCACTACCGGGCTTTTTATCAGGAAATCGATCTGATCAGCTTTCGTCACTGACTACGATGTTATTCTGAGCCAGAAGCTGCTCCGGTGTCAGAGAACCATCTCCCGTCAAGTCGCTATCGGCAACGGTGATAGAGAAGTCACTCTGGCCTTCCACGGTGATCACCGTATCGCTGCCGTCCAGTTCAAGATTGACCATGTCCGCGCGATCTTCCGGTGCAATACCCAGTTCATCGAACAAAGCGTCCAGATTGATCACATCTTCATCAGCATCGAAGTCGAAGATGGTGTCATTGCCATCACTGTCAGCGTCAGAGTAATGGAAGGTATCGCTACCTTCCTGACCGTAAATCCGGTCATCCCCTTCACCACCAACGATCGTGTCATCTCCAGCGCCACCGGCAATCGTGTCGGCAGCATCGCTACCAATAGCGATTTCATTGTCATCGCCACCGATCAGCGCATTACCGGCCTGATACTGGACATCAACATGGCCTGTATCTTCGAGATCACCGTCACTGACATTATAGTCATAGTCCCGATCACCCACGTAAACATTGTCGATGTAACCACCAAGAGTATTCTCTGATCCGGCACCTCGGAACTCGAGGCGGCTGGTATCATCGCTCTCATTAGCGTCCACTTCGAAGCTGTATTCCTGCCAGCCTTTGGCAGTACCGCTCAGCGTTGTCAGCAGCTCACCATCCCACCAGACTTCCACATCACTGGTAGAACCTGATGTTCTTGGAGAGTACCAGAAGCTTACTGTCAGGCTTTCGCCCGGTTCAGTCGAAATATCCTGATAGACATGAGCGTTACTCGCCGTATAGCCACCCTCTTTATGACTATCCAGTTCCATCTTGGCACTACCGTCCTGGGCACGAATGCCGCCGGTACCACCAAACTGCAACTCAATCGGGGCATCCGATCCGTCCGTATCAACCTTCCAGCCTGGCAGTTCATGGTATGTCGTCCAGCTTGAACCATGGCTTTTATTGACATTGCTGCCATCGCCCTGCTCTTCAAAGCTGCCATTCACAACCCGGTTGGCGCCCGGAACATAAACATCGTCCCCTGCTAGTGAAGCAGGCGGCGTCACACTTTCCACATGCAGCGGATCGTCTTCCACGTCGGTATCGTTGGCCAACATCGCATATTGCGGCACATAGATACCGTCCAGCGTATTGGTGATAACAATATCATCACCAGCGACCGGACCATCATTCACACCGTTCACATTAATCGTGACCGTCGCGCTTTCAGACCCTTCCACTTCAGCGGAATAATCGAAGACGATTGACGCCTGATCACCATCATCCATCGGATCATAAACTGTGTCCTGTCCTTCCGGTACATCCAGGCTGACCTGAACATTTTCAGGATTGGACGCATCGAATGTCAGCACACCATAGTCATCAGTGCCATCTGTCATGTTCAATGTCCAGATATTGCTATCCGGTGCTGTTTCCGTCCAGTCACTCGCAGCGCATAAAACAGGTGCCAAAGCACCTGGCATGGTTACAGTAACTGCATCCGGAGCATTGAATTCAACATCACCATCATTCGGGACAAAATCCTGACCCGGTGTAGCAAGCGTTGCAGTAATGGTATTGCCGAGACTATCGGAATTTTCATCCACTTCGATGGTGTCATCGATCAGAACCGGGATTTCGGCATTGTCCACATGAACAGCAACATTTTCGAACTGACCGGCCGTCAGCTGCTTACCACCGATATTGAGCGTGGCTGTTTCACCATTTTCAACCCGGTTGGCAAACTCGGCAATCGCTGCTTCGTGAGCATCAAACTCATCCTGCGTCAGATATAGCTCAAGGATATCGCCATTGCCGCTGCCGCCCATATAATTATCGGACGAGCCATCGGATTCTTCGGACGTATCCCATTTCAGGACGTCATCACCCGCATCACCGCGCAATGTATCGTTACCCTGGCCGCCGGACAGGGTGTCATCATCACCCTGGCCACGCAGGAAGTCATCCCCCTCATCGCCGGACATGACATCGTCACCGGCTTCACCGAACATGCGATCATTACCGGAACCACCGGAGAGCTGGTCACCCATATCACCGGACCACATGGTATCGTTACCCGAGCCGCCAAGAACCGTATCAATACCACTGACACCGTTATCGTCGAACACGTCATTGCCGGCGCCAAGATCCGCATAATCACCCTGACCGTCACCGGCGTGAGCATTATCGGAACCACCCCAGACAGTATCGTCACCATCGCCGCCATACAGAACGTCTGCGCCGTCGTCACCATACATCAGGTCATCACCGTCACCACCATGCAGAGTGTCGTTACCGTCACCGCCATGCATCTGGTCGTTACCGGCACCACCATCCATGGAGTCGGCACCGCCTTCACCCAGCATGGTGTCATTGCCGGCACCGCCGGTCATCACATCATCGTCGGCACCGCCATACATAACATCATCGCCGCTGCCGCCGGAGACATTATCAGCACCTTCGCCGCCGCGCAGGGTATCGGCACCGGCACCACCAGAGATATCATCATCACCGGAGCCGCCATCGATCAGGTCGTCACCGCCTTCACCATGGATTTCGTCATTACCGGCACCGCCTGACAGGGTGTCACTACCGCCATATTCACCGTCGTTGCCGCTATCACCATACATAACATCATCACCGGCACCGCCCGTCATCTCGTCATTACCGGCTTCATAGACTTCGTGGCCTTCGACAGATACATGCAGTGTATAAGTGTCGCCGTTATCTGGCATATTGCCAGATACGTTGAAACCATTAGACGCACCAGATGGGAATTCAGCAACAGCCAGATAATAAACACCAGCAGCAAGGTTTGTTTGAATACGAGAGTCCAGAGAGGTACCCTCAGATCCCGGATCACCACCGTGATCATCATTCCAAGTAACCAGATTTCCAGCGGCATTGAATAGGAAGATCTCTACATCCATGCTGCCTGGCCGATCATCGTAAGTTCTACCACCATCGATATCCAGCATAACCAAAGACCCACCTTCGGTTACAGTGAAGCTGTACCAATCGGCGGAACCATCACCGCTCGCGGCAACTGAGACATGTGGAATAGAACCAGATTGAGACACATGCGGATCTTCTTTAAGGCCAAAGGCTCCATCAAGGTTTTGTGCCTTCAGATGTGAATTGTTACCGGCCTGTTTGTCGACCTGAACCTCCCCACCGGTTGCACCGGCGCTGGCACCGTCACCATACATGACATCGGCACCGCCTTCGCCATGCATTTCGTCATCACCGGCGCCACCAAACATTGTGTCATCATCACCGGCAACCGCATCATCACCGTTGTCGCCATACATGACATCATCGCCTGCATCCCCATACATGACATCTGCGCTGCCGGAACCGCCCAGCATGGTGTCATCACCGTCACCGCCATGCATCGTATCGTTACCGGAGCCGCCATGCATATGATCAGCGCCCTCTCCACCTTCCATGGAGTCGTCACCGGAGCCGCCGGACATAACATCATTACCGGCGCCACCTGACATATCGTCATTGCCGGAATCGCCGTGCATTGTGTCATTGCCCACGCCGCCGGACATCACGTCGTGGCCGGAACCACCGCCCATATAGTCATTACCAGCGTCGCCGTGCATGACATCATCACCACTGTCCCCACGCATATTGTCATGGCCTTCGCCGCCGGACATGGTGTCGTTACCGGAACCACCACGCATGGTATCCTGGCCTTCGCCGCCATACATGCGATCATCACCATGTTCGCCGAACATCCGATCATTGCCCTCGTCACCGTAGAGCAAATCATCACCGTCACCGGTCCACATGATATCATTACCGGAGCCGCCATGAACCGTGTCCGTGCCACTATTGATGAAGTTGTCATCGAAACGATCGTTACCAGCACCCAGCTCGACATAATCGTCGCCGCTGGAACCGACACCGGCGTTATAGGCGTTATTGCTACCACCCCACACCGTGTCATTACCGTCACCACCCAGCAATGTGTCATCGCCGGCATCGCCGTACATCAGGTCATCGCCGTCATCACCGCGCATATGATCATTACCGGCACCGCCATGCATGTCATCATTGCCGGAACCACCGCGCATGGTATCGCGACCGTCACCGCCATCCATGGTATCATCACCAGAATCGCCATGCATATCGTCATTTCCGGAACCGCCGAACATCACATCATTACCGGAACCACCGCCGATATGATCATTTCCGCTATCACCATAGAGCGTATCCGCACCGGAACCACCATGCATGTCGTCGTTACCGGAACCGCCATACATGACATCATCACCGCTGTTGCCTTCCATGTCATCATGGCCTTCATCGCCATACATAACATCAGCACCGCCGCCGCCTTTCATATCATCACGGCCACTGCCACCATGCATTGTATCGTCACCGGAACCGCCCCGAAGGGTATCATCACCGGCATCACCACTCAGCAGGTCATCACCGTCATTGCCTTCAATGCGATCATTACCCAGGCCGCCGGAGGCTTCATCATCACCACTGCCGCCATAGATGCGGTCAGCGCCGTCGCCACCTTCCATCGTATCGTTACCGGAACCGCCATACAGGGTGTCTTGATCAGCACCGCCATACATGACATCTGCGCCGACACCTCCAAGCATATAGTCCCGACCGGCTTCACCGCGCATCGTGTCGTTACCGGCGCCACCGGACATAAAGTCATGGCCTTCTCCGCCATGCATACTGTCGTTGCCGCCTTCACCAAACATAGCGTCATTGCCGGTTCCGCCATACATGATGTCGTCATCACCAACCGCAGCGCCGTCACCATTATCGCCATACATGACATCGTTGCCGGAATCGCCATACATGACATCTGAGCTGCCGGTACCACCAAGCATGACATCGGCTCCGGCTCCGCCATGCATGCTATCATTACCCGCATTCCCATACATAAGGTCATCGCCGGCATCACCGTACATCAGATCATCGCCGTCATCACCGCGCATATGATCATTGCCGGTACCACCATGCATCTCATCATTGCCGGAACCACCGCGCATGGTATCGCGACCGTCACCGCCATGCATTTCATCATCGCCATGCTCACCGAACATCCGGTCATTGCCCGCATCACCGTAGAGCAGGTCATCGCCGTCACCTGTCCACATGATGTCGTTGCCGTCACCACCGTGAACGGTATCAGTGCCACTATTGATAAAGTTGTCGTCGAAACGGTCATCACCGGCACCCAGCTCGACATAATCGTCGCCGCTGGAACCGACACCGGCGTTATAGGCGTTATTGCTGCCGCCCCACACCGTATCGCTTCCTTCACCGCCGATTAGGGTGTCATCGCCGGCATCGCCATACATCAGATCATCATCTGCGCCGCCATGCATATCATCATTACCAGCACCACCATGCATTTCGTCATTACCGAAACCACCGCGCATACGGTCGTTGCCAGCGCCGCCATGCATTTCGTCATTACCAGCGTCACCACGCATCGTATCGTGACCGTCGTCACCATACATCTGGTCATTACCGGTACCGCCCCACATACGATCATCACCGGCGTCACCATACATCACGTCATCACCGGAATCGCCTTGCATGTGATCGCGGCCTTCGCCGCCATACAGGGTGTCCTCACCGGAGCCACCTCCCATATGGTCATTGCCAGCATCACCATACATAACATCATCACCGGCATCGCCCCGCATACGATCGCGGCCTTCGCCGCCATACATAACGTCATCGCCGGAGCCACCGCGCATACGGTCATTACCATCGTCTCCGTACATCACATCATCACCGGCTTCGCCATGCATACGGTCATGCCCTTCGCCGCCATACATAACGTCTTCACCGGAACCGCCGCGCATACGGTCATTACCATCGTCACCGTACATAACATCATTACCGGAACCACCCCACATACGGTCGTGGCCTTCACCGCCATACATAATGTCATCGCCGGCATCACCATGCATGGTATCATTACCTTCGTCACCATACATGACGTCATTACCGGAACCACCCCGCATACGGTCGTGACCGGTTCCGCCATACATAAGGTCGGCACCTTCGTTGCCTTCCATATAGTCATTTCCGGCATCACCGTAGAGAGTATCCGCGCCTGTATCACCGTACAGACTATCATTACCGCTATTACCGCGTACTTTATCGTTACCGGAACCGCCAGCGACCAGGTCATCACCATGCCCGGCCAGAATGCCGTCATCACCGCCCTGACCAAAGATCAGGTCATTACCGTGACCGCCATAAATCAGATCAGCACCGCCATAGTTCCACTGGACCGCTCCCCGATACATGGATGAGAAGTTATACGGACCAAAGTTATTGAGATTCTGCATAATGGTGGCATAAAATGCGTCAATATCTTCCGGACCAAACTCCGGGGACAGACCGGCATTATCACCATAAATAATATCACTGCCATCACCAGCAACGATGATATCCCGCATATATTGCTGCGGATCACCAAACTCACCATTGCCGTTACCACCATACATGAAGTCGTTGCCGAAGCCGTCACCGCTCAACGCCTGCACGCGGAAGAATTCATTTCCGCCGCCACCTTGCATCTGGTCGTTACCCCAGCCACCGGCAATGGTTTCGTCACCGATCAGGAGATCGCCTTCTCCATACTGGAAGGAACCGTCCTCATTACCGATTTCATCGCCACGGTCATCCCGTGGGTCTTCCTTGCCAATGAAAGCCCGAAGCTGCGAAGCCCGATCAATGTCCGAACCGCTTTCAACATCGTTATTTTCACCACCGGTCATGGTGTCATTACCGGAACCGCCCTCCATGCCGCGACGGCCAAACAGGATATCAGTCCCCGTACCACCAATCATCATATCCTGACCCTGGTCATCAATCAGGACATCACCGCCGGAAGAACCGTCCAGCACATCATTACCGGCACCGCCATCCAGATAATCGTTGTGAGAACCACCATCCAGCGTATTAGAGCCTTCGTTACCGATCAGGAAATCCTGCGCTTTACCACCCTCGATAGCACCGGTTTCCTCGTTGATGAAATCCTCATCATTCTGACCGGCGATGATGACATTCTGGCCATCATTATCACTCTCTTCACCCGGAAGAGCATCCGGCCCTTCACCCTGACCAGGGTTCATGTCATCGTTATAAGGATCTTGAGGGTTTGGATCATAGGCATCATTATTATCGCCGACCGTAGGGGTCTGGCCTGTTGTCCAGTCAGCTGCTGTATCCGTGTCCGCATTATCAACCCGGGCAAAAACGTTATTGACTTTCGCATCCAGGAAAAAGCTCTCGGCAATCGGGCTAACTTCGACAAGCTGTTCGAGGGTAATCGGTGCGTAGGCATTGAAAATACCCGGTGCAACAACTTCCTGGAGGGAAATCTTGCCGTTGAACGTTCCGCTATCACCGAAAATATCCAGATCTACCGCCGGGTCCGGATTAGCAAGCCAACCAGCGTTCAAAGCAACCGGCTCAAACTGTGCACCATTGGCCAGAAATGTATCCAGTTCTGTCACATCACCGTTCAGCGACCATGTCATCAGAACGCCCAGAGGTTCCGTCGTATCGCTTCCCATCGGCCAGTCATCAACATCGCCAAGGTCCCCTGCACTAACAGGAGTACCGGTTCCGTCGAACACAACGTATATCGTCTGAACGCTCTCCTCACCGGCTGACTGCATCAGAACAAGCTTGCCATTCGCCGGAATTTCGATAGTCGGCAGATTGATGGTTACCGGATCGCCGTCCGGTCCGATGATAGAGAGGGATGTGACACCTTCACCAACCGTGGAGGGACCATTTCCGGCGGTGGATTGGGTTTCACCAGTTGTGTTGCGCAGTTCGATAAAATCTACATCACTGCGACCGGCAAATTCGATAAAGTTAGTAACGGCGGGGTTGTCAAGTTCCAGAAGAGCCTGTGTCAACGCGGCATCACCGTTATCGTCAGTGCTTCGGCTGGATTCACGATCATCCTGACGATTATCAACTGAAAAACTCAGGGCACCAAGACCGATCTCATTAAGATCCAATTCCGGCTGATCCGGAAGAAGGGTCGCGAATTCTTCAAAGATATCATCACCGGCAAAACCGAACTCCGTCGGGTCCAACAGGCCAGAAATCCCGATACCCTCACCGATACCATCGTCTTCAAATGCCGCAAAGCCGGCACCGCCGCCGCCCTGCGCACCACCGGCACCAGGACCGGCAGCCGGTGCAACCAGATCCGGATTAAACTCTTCGACCAGACCGGTAACTTCCTGAGCGCTGATAACGGAGCCGTCAGAAAGGGTCAACTGAGGGGGCAGATCTGTACCAGCCTGACTGAAAAAACCTTCCAAAACAACAGAGGTGCCGTCCGCAATAGAAGTAACAACAAGATCACTGCCATCCTGCGAAAAGACAACCAGATCTGCACTAACCACATCCAGAAGGATATTCTGACCTGCTTCAACAGGAACATTTGTTCCGCCAGCTGTTCCGGTTACAACGCCGTTTTCAGTCTTTGCCATGTTCGTAATCCTTACTCTCAATATCCCGCTTGAGGGGCTTGTTCTAAAGATGCGCTCAGGGCGCACGCACAATTCCAATTGAGAATAAGGGTATGGAGACCGGCAAGTTCTGTCATACCCCATATCGGGGACGATTTTGCGATTTTTACAATTTTATTGAAATACGACCCACCCGAATCATCCCCCTTTTTAGGGATAGGACAGCAAAAAGGCCTGGCTTCTCAACCAGGCCTTATGCTTAACAAGTTGTTAATTTTCAGAGAGTTATCAGCTCTCGTCGCCGACATCGATACCCTTAGTTGTGAGCAGATCAGCTGCATTTAATGTACCATCTGACGTTCCCAGATCGACATTATCCAACGTGATTGAGAAACCTGAAGCACCATCAACTGTCAGCGTCGTATCGGTTCCGTCGGAGACAAGATTGACCAGATCAGCCCTTGTTTCCGCATTACCGGCTCCCAGTGCATCGAACAGTGCATCGAGATTGATCACATCATCATTCGCGTCGAAATCGAAGATAATATCATCGCCATCCGTATTACCGGCACCGCCGACACCTGCCGTATCAGCCCCGTAGTAGTGGAAGACATCTTCCCCTTCCTGGCTGTACATAAGGTCATTACCAGCACCGCCGGCGATCGTATCGTCACCGGCACCGCCAGCAATCGTATCCGCGCCCTGGCTGCCAATGACGATTTCATCACGTTCATTACCAATCAACGCTGATCCCAGTTGAGATTCGACCACAACATTGGCCGTATCGCTATTACCACCATCTGTAGCATCATAATCGAAGTCCAGATCCGTACCCGGATCCCCGCTTGGTGTCACATTAACATAGTCCGCAACATCCTGAGCCGCTGGAGGATTTTCAACATTCGTAACACTCAGCGGATCACCTTCCGGATCCACATCGTTGGACAGAAGAGCATATTCCGGGATGTAAATCTCACCGCTCTCATTGGTAATCACAATGTCAGGAGCAGCAACAACCGGGCTCTCTTCGTCCACACCATTGACATTGATGGTCACCTGCGCGGTTTCAGTTCCCTGTACTTCTGCATTATAGTTGAAGACAACCGTTGCAACATCACCATCATTCATAGAACCGAACGCCGATCCCACTTCCAAAGTAACAGTAGCAGCATCCGGGTTACTGGCATCTACCCTCAGAACACCATACTCCATAGGTCCATCTGTCAGGTCGACACTCCAGACACCGCCGACCGGATCTCCCCAGCTCGCTGCTGCAATCACGATGGGCGCCCCACCGCCTGCCGGTGTAATCGTTACATCACCGGGTTGGCTGAAGGTGGTAGGCTTAGACAGATCATTAGGCACGAAATCCTGCTCAGGATTGGCCAGCATAGCCGTAAGCTGCTCCGTCAGATCCGTATCTTCATCTGTTGTGAAGGTGTCATCAATCAGAACCGGCACCTCAAGACCATCCACATGAACATGGACATATTCGATGTCGGATGCCGTCAGTGTTTTTGCACCGATCGTCAGCGTGACATTATCCTCGCCATTTTCAAGCCGGTTGGCAAATTCAGCAATAGCGCCCTCATGCGCAGCGAACTCTGCCACTGTAAAATAAAGCTCCAATGTATCTGTATTGTCGCCACCATCATAAATGTCAGCAGATCCGTCAGAGTTATTGACTGCCGTCCAGCGAAGAACGTCGTTACCCTCTTCACCTTCAACATTATCGCTGCCATCGTCACCGGTCAGGGTATCATTCCCCAGACCACCGGTCATGAGATCATCATCGGCACCGCCATACATGTCGTCATCGTCCGATCCGCCGTCCATGATATCATTTCCGGCACCGCCGAACATATTATCATCACCGGCGTCGCCATCCATGCTATCGGCACCGTCAGCACCTTCCATCCAGTCATTTTCACTACCGCCGGACATCTCGTCATTACCGATACCGCCTCGCAGGGTATCCGCACCGCCGTCACCGAACAGGGTATCATCACCGGAATCGCCCCAGATCAGATCGTCACCGGCATCACCCGCGATATCATCATTGTCCTGGTTGCCTTGCATGACATCATTGCCTTCACCGCCATCCATGGTATCGGCTCCAAGGCCACCATCCATAGTATCAGCGCCTGCATCGCCAGACATATCGTCAGCGCCCAGACCACCGGACATATAGTCGGCATCGTCACCGCCGGT
The DNA here is from genome assembly GCA_002428885.1 of Alphaproteobacteria bacterium UBA6062. Classification (GTDB taxonomy): domain Bacteria; phylum Pseudomonadota; class Alphaproteobacteria; order Sneathiellales; family Sneathiellaceae; genus Sneathiella. The sequence continues at coordinate 22,416 of DIYE01000354.1, read as the reverse complement.
CATGAGGTCATTACCGGCATCACCGAACATGCTATCTGCACCAACATCGCCATGCATGGTATCGGCATCATCACCGCCGCGCATGGTATCGGCCCCCTCGTTACCGATCATCCAGTCATTGCCGGCTCCGCCAAGCATCCAGTCATTACCGCCGTCGCCCCTGAGCAAGTCACTACCGGTATGGCCCTGCATGTTATCGTCACCTTCGCCACCATAGAGAAGGTCACTACCAACACCGCCAAAGATGCCGTCATTACCGGCACCGCCTCTCAGGAAGTCGTCGCCGGCTTCCCCCCACATCATGTCCGCGCCATCATCGCCGAACATGTCATCGCCGTCATCGCCGCCATATAGCGTATCGGCTCCATCGCCACCCCGCATGGTGTCATTACCGGAACCGCCGAGCAGGGAATCTGCGCCTTCGTTACCTTCAATATAGTCCCGACCGGCGTCACCGTAGATCGTGTCATCACCCGTATCGCCGAACAAGGCATCGTCGCCATCATTACCATGAATATTATCGTTACCGGTTCCACCGGCAACCAGATCAGCACCGGCACCGGCGAGAATGCCGTCATCACCGCCCTGCCCGAAGATCATATCATTACCGCCACCGCCGTAAATCAGGTCCGCGCCACCAAAGTTCCACTGAACAAATCCTCTGTACCAGTTCGCGAAATCATAAGCAGACTCACCACCAGAAAAAGTGGAACTATTAATGAAACCAATGAAAAGATCGAGATAAAGATTATCGATATTATTCGTATCAAATCCCGGAGCCAGATTTGCATTATCACCGAAGATCACATCGCTGCCATCACCTGCAACAATAATATCCCGCATATACTGATCGGAAAAACCGGTATCAGTACTAGAAACGGCAGCCGTGCTGAAGGTCAGCACGCCTCCTCCTAAACTACCGTTCAGTGTTTCGTCGCCAACAAGCAGATCACCCTCACTATCCAAGGTGCCGCCTTTGCCGATCAGTGACAAAATGTCTGATCGAGTATCGACATCATCACCACTGACAAAGTCCGTATTATCCCCTGTGTCTGTCACAACGTCATCAAGCGGGTCGCGGCGACCAAACAGAATATCTGTTCCCGTGCCGCCAATCAGCATATCCCGCCCCTGATCATCAATCAGGACATCGCCACCTGACTGCCCCTTAAGAACGTCATTCCCAGCACCGCCATCAAGATAATCATTGTGAGAGTCCATGATGTCGTTACCACTGCCCTCAGAGAACAAGTCATTGCCGCCGCCGCCAAGCAGCGTATTATTCCCTTCATCTCCAATAATGAAGTCCTGCCCCCGACCGCCTTCAATCGCACCAGTAAATTCGTTGACAAAAGCGTCGTCATTAACACCGGCAATAATCACATTCTGGCCATTGCTATCCGTCTCGTCATTTGGCCCGAGAAGATTTCCGAAAGGCTGACCCGGATTCATATTATCGTATGTTGGATCCTGAGGGTTCCGATCATTAGTCGCATTATTACGACCGACGGTCGGCACCTGACCGGTCGTCCAGTCAGCCGCATTATCGGTATCCGCATTATCCACCCGGCCGAAAACGTTGTTTGGCGCAATATCAAGGAAGAAGATTTCCTTAATTGGACTGGCTTCCAGAAGTTCCGTCAGGCTGATCGGAGAATACACATCAAATATTCCAGGCGCGACAAGCTCCTGAGTAGCAATCTTACCGTTAAAGGTTCCGCTATCCCCAAAGATATCCAAAGTGGCTGCCGGATCAGGATTTGCGTCCCATCCGTCATTAAGGGCAGCAGGTGCAAACTGTGCGCCATTGGCCAGGAACGTATCCACTTCGGTAACAGCACCGCCCACGGCATGGCTAACAAGGACACCGAGCGGCTGAGATGTATCCGCTCCCATCGGCCAGCTCACATTGTCGGCGACAGAACCGCCATCAATCGCAGCACCGTTAAAATTAAACACGACATAAACTGTCTGAACACCACCTTCGCCTTCAGTCTGCATCAGGACAAGCCGACCGGCGGCCGGAATAGTTACTGCGGGCAACTCAACAGTTACCGCGGCCCCTTCCGGGCCGATAATGGAAACAGAGGTAACGCCGCCCCCTTCACCTGAGGTTGACTGCTCTCCCTCTGTGCGATTCTGAAGTTCAATAAAGCTGACATTCTCCCGACCGGAAACACCTATGAAATCGTTAACTGCCTCATTGTCCAGATCAAGTAAGGTTGTTAGAAGCCCAATATCAACGTCATCATCCGAAGCGAAAGCAGTCCGCGACGTGCCATCATCTGTTTCTTCAACCCGCCGGTTCAGGAAAAGACCAGGAAGCCTCAGCGCACCAAGGCCGATTTCATTAATGGTGAGCTCAGGTGCTCTTCCTTCCGTTTCCGGAATACCCGCTTCCAGAATAATGCCGATTTCTTCTTCGATCACGTCATCGGCAAAACCCAAAGCTGTCGGATCCAGAAGGCCGGAAATGCCGATACCATCGCCGATACCGTCATCTTCAAAGGCATTAAAGCCCGCACCACCACCATTAGGCGCTGCACCTGCTGCGGGGCCACCGGCGGCCGGGGCGACCAGATCGGGGTTAAATTCCTCAACAAGGCCGGTCACTTCCTGTGCACTGATGACAGAGCCGTCTGAAAGCGTCAATTGCGGGGGAAGATCTGTCGTAGCTTGACTGAAGAAGCCTTCCAGAACAATGGAAGCGCCATCCGCAATGGTTGTGACCACCAGATTGCTGCCATCCTGCGAAAAGACAACCAGGTCCGCATTTGCAACCCCAAGCAGGATATTCTGTCCCGCCGCAACCGGAATTGTCGTACCACCCGTCGTTCCAGTCACAACACCATTTTCAGTCTTTGCCATTTTCTTTCCCCTCCTGGTCCCAGCCAGTTCAGATATGATCGTTCCGCGGGATAATCCCCTGAAATCCCGCAGGAAGGCGCAATGCAGCCTTTTTTCCGCATGATTAATGAAGGAAGGTACAAGCGCGAATCCGCTCTGTCATACCTCAAATGAGGGATGTTTATAAAAAAATTTACTTTTTTTTTACCATAACTGAGATAATTGACGACTGAACGGCATGATATTCTTTTTAAATCAAAATGTTATATTGATTTTCAGGCTATGACATTTTATTCCGCCAACCTGTCTAAAGATCTGCGAAAGAAGAGTATCGAAGCCTGAAACTAAGGGTCGCATTTTATTGCAATACAGATTATTGTGATTCGCAAGAGAGTTATGACAGGATTTGGGGAAGCCTTGAAATGTCTTTGAAATTCCGTATCCCGGCTGGTGAAAAAATCATCGTCAACGGTGCCGTTATTACCAACACCAGTAACAAAGCCATGCATTTTTCTCTTGAAAACGACGCTTCTATTATGCGTGAGCGAGATATTCTTTTACCAGATCAGGTGAAAACGCCGCTGGATAATGTGTATATGCAGGTTCAGATGATGTATATTGAGCCTGAAAATCACGCTGAGCATTATAAAAGCTTCCAGGAAGCTGCTCAGATGGCATTTCTCTCATCAGATGAAGATCCACTAAGAAGTGTCATTTTCGAAATTGTCGGATTGGTCGGCGAAAAGAACTTCTACAATGCTCTTAAACTGCTCCAGAAGACCAAAAAGGCTGTCGACAGTGCATAACTTGGACCTCTGAGAGCTGAAAATAGACCAGCAAACAAAAAAATAAAAAAAACTTTTCTCTCTCACCCCCCCCTTATAAACATCAACTCCCTAGGGTTCTTGCTGCGTCCAGTAGTTAACAAACTGTTATACATAGAATTTTAGCTAAATTTGCCTCTCATATTCCTGCGCCATTAACGAGTTGTTAGGAATTGAGACCCATATTTCCTCTCACGGTTTCAAAGTAAACCAGGGCTCAGAAGAGCCGCGTCCGTCGCGACAGCGACAACTCTAGAATGAGGAATATATATTATGGCTTTTTCAGTTAATACAAATAACAACGCCATGGCCGCTCTGCGGTCTCTGACTTCAACCCAGAACAATATCACTAGCATTCAGTCTCAGATTCAGTCCGGCCTCAAAGTGGGCAGCGCTACTGATGACCCGTCTACCTTTGTGATTTCACAGGGTATGCGTGGTGATATTGGCTCTCTGAAAGCTGTTAAAGAAGGTTTGAACTTCGGTTCAGCGACTGTCGGTATGGCACTCGCTGCTGCCACTCAGATTTCTGAGCAGCTGACAGACCTGCAAGCCAAGGTCACGCAGGCTGAAAATGATGGTCTTGATACATCTGTTCTGCAAAGCGAAGCAGATGAAATGGTCAACCAGATTTCTGGTATCGTAGGTACCGCAAACTTTAACGGCATCAATCTAATCGACGGCACAGGTGATCCACTCAATGTTCCAACCGGTCTTGGTGGCTCTAGCATTTCATTGAATGTGCAGGATGCAACCGCTGCCACACTAGGTTTGAGTGGATTAAGCCTCGAAGGTCGTCACGGTGAAATAGCCCTGGACAATAACTTCACGCTTGCAGAAGATAATCAGTTCACGATCGCTATATATGATGGTGACCCAGGAAACGGTGGTACTGTTGTCGAAACGCACATCTTCGAAATCGATGACTCTAATGCTACTACTGATGAACTTCTTGCACATCCAGACGAAGCAAATAACATTTTCGTCCATGGTGTTACAGTAGATGCCAACGCTGACTCTACTCAGGAAATGGTTGGTAAGCTCGCAGAAGTAATGCGCGCAGAGGGCTTTACTGTTAATATCGGAGAAGACGGTGTTATTGATGTCGGTAAGGGCGGTCAGTATACTGCTATTACTTCAGAAACTGCGTATGGTAACGGCACAGCAATAACAGGTGCTACCGTAACAGATAATGTTGGCGGCACAGCATTGACTGTTATTGATGCTGCTAAGAATACACTCGGTAGTGTTCTCACAACTCTGGGCACTTTCTCCAATCGTCTCGACAGTCAAGCTGAGTTTACTCAAATTCTGACAGACAAGCTGGAAGAAGGCCTAGGTATTCTTGTTGATGCCAACCTGGCTGAGGTTTCCGCAAAGCTACAGTCTGAACAGACGAAAGAACAGCTGGGCATCCAGTCTCTTTCAATTGCGAATGCAGCTTCTCAGTCTATTCTGGGTCTGTTCCGTTAAACTTAACGGTGTTGTTTTTGAAAAGGGTGGCTTCTCGCCGCCCTTTTCTTTTTTGTTCTTTGTTTCATTCAGTTGCATTAAGATTTTCGTAACTTTTTTCTAACATCTTAAAAATTGCAATAACCTGACAAGTTGGGATTAGAAAATGCAGTTATCAGCTAATAGCTCTTTGTTATGGTATAAGCTGGCTAATGATCAAAAAGACGCCCACATGAAATTGTTTGAGGCGCAACCAACAACTGCACGCGACATTCAAAAATTCAAAGAAGAGATTTCATCGATTAAATCAGTGGATGATCTGATGAAAAACCGTTCTCTCCTAAAAGTAACACTATCTGCATTTCAACTAGAGAGTGAAATTGATAAAACGGCCTTTGTAAAAAAAATGCTGACAGAAGATCCAAACGATGACAAAAGTCTTGTAAAAAGACTTGTTGAACCTCGCTGGACTAAGCTTGCAAATGCGTTACATGGCCTTAATCAGAATCCAGACTTTTTCCAAAATCAGGATAATGTAAACGCAATCCTGAATGGATATAAAACCAATGAGTTTGAGAAGTTTGAAGGTCAAAACGCGGCTGGTGTTCGTGAATCAATGTACTTCAAAAGAATCGCAGGTGGGGTTACAGAAGTATCACAAATTTTGGCAGATAAAACACTAATGTCGGTTGTAAGAGTTGGCTTAGGGTTACCTGATAGTTTTCAATCCCTTGAATATGAGCAACAAAAAGCTCGCCTAGAGAAAGAAATAGATGTTGAAGACTTCAAAGATCCCGCAAAAATCGACAAAATGATCGAACGGTATCTCATCTTTACGGAGCTTAACAATACCAACCCTGCCGCTAATCCGATGCTTTCTCTGTTCCAACCCGCGTCTACAGGTTTTGTTGGGCCACAACCAATCTCGATTAATTTCCAGATTTAATTGTATCAACTCATTGGTTACTAAGTATTAACCATACAACGCTATTCTTGTCTTCCAGGCAAATATCGAGTAGCTCATATGCAGACTGTCATTCAAAAAAAACAGAAAAAATTTCATAACCTTGCTCAAACAGCCATAAAAAAGTACACCTCAAAAAAGTTGAGTTTGGCTGGAAAATCCGCCAAACAGTTGCTCTCTGCTGCTTGTAACGACGCCAATCTTTATTTCCAAACCGGTGTCGCCGCCCATAACGCCGGCGATTTCGAAAACGCGATTCAATTGCAAAAAAAGGCGCTCCAAAACCTTGCGGGTTCAAATGTACAAGAAGATAACGTAAGGCGTGCCCTCGGCATGTCCCTTGAAGCTACAGGTAGTCTAGAGGCCGCCCTAAGTGAATATGACAAAGGGCTGGAAGTTGGCACTCAGAAGGCCAAATTACTTAATAATCGGGCTATCTTGCTAACAAAACTAGGCAATAAACAGGAAGCTCTACAGAATTTGAAAGATGGCTTTGCTGAAGAGCCCTCAAACACAAATATCCTGCTCAATCTTGCCAACTTTCTGGCAGATCAAGGGAACGAGACAGAAGCGCTAGCATTGCTGAAAAAAAACGAATTAGCCAATAGTCGCAATGCTCATTTCTATTCTCTATTGGGGAAATTGGAGAAAGACCAAAAACCTTTAAGTGCGATGGTTCGCTTCCGAAGGGCATCTCATCTCCAACCTGACAATCCGGTTTTCCTCAACCAATATGCCGCGATTTTCGCTTACGTTCAGAAAGTAAGTACGTTCGATGGCCTAGAAAACGACCTCCTGATGTTGCTATCTCACGATAAAGTGCAATGGAAAAAACTCAGCAGAATTATACCTAATCATATAAAATCGTCAGAAGCCTATCAAAAAATACAACCTATTTTACGACAGAACTTGAAAGGCGAGACTGACAAAGAGCCTGACTTTGGAGTAGTTACTCAAGTCATTACGGATAATGTCTTTCTCGCAGCCCTAAAACGTATACGAATAATGGACCCAGAGCTTGAAAAGTTGCTGGAGATCTTTAGAAGGCAAACTCTGATAGCGCTCTCTAATAACCTGGTTACGGAAAAACCCCTTCAACATCTACTATTAAAAATATTAATTCCAGTTGCTCAATATTGTTTTAGCTCTGAGTTTATTTTGGTTGAAAATGGTGAAGAGAAGAACATTTTAGATGAGTTTATAACAGGCTTGAATAGCACAAAACACGAACCCACTCATTTAGATCTTTTGAAATTTGTAATAACTTGCTGCTACATCCAACCGCATAAAAACGATAATTTGGTTTCCTTTGCGCAACGAATAAAATCTGAGCTGCCAGAAGACCTTAAAAACTTGGTGCGTCTAGTTATTGATGAGCCGCTAACAGAACGAAAAATTATAAAACAGATAAAGCAACTGACACCTATTCATGACTCCATTTCGTTGAGTGTCCAGGAGCAGTATGAAGAGAATCCGTATCCTCGTTGGCAGCATCTTGCACCTGCACAACCAAAGGACTACAAATCTCATATATCCAGTATAATACCATCATCTGAAATAATGCCTACCGCCTTCCCTCAAGGGCCCGACGTCCTGATCGCTGGATGTGGAACAGGTCAGCAACCTATTTCTTCTGCGCTAGCTTATCCAAGCTCTAATTTCACAGCTATTGATTTAAGCTTGGCAAGCATGGCCTACGCGATACGTAAGTCAAAAGAACTTAAAGTTACCAATATAAATTATGGACAAGCCGATATCATGGAACTGGGGAGGCTTGGAAGAAAGTTTGATGTCATCGAATGTGCAGGGGTATTGCATCATATGCATGATCCGATGGTAGGATGGCAAACCCTCTGCAATATTCTGGAAGATCATGGTTATATGCTAATAGGTCTGTATAGCGAACTTGGACGGCAGGACGTTGTCGCTGCACGTCAGTTTATTGCAGATAATAGCTATGGAACCGATTCAGAAAGCATCAAACGATGCCGACAATCTTTATTCTCGCTCGAAAACGACTCATTGGAGAGGCATGTGATCTATCTGGGAGATTTTTACACAACATCCGCCTGCCGTGATTTGATTTTCCATATACAGGAACATCGCTTTACAATTCCGAGAATTAAAGAATCATTGAATAAACTGGGACTCGAGTTTTTGTGTTTTAAATTCGACGAAAATGAAGACATCAAACGATACAAGTCCATGTTCCCGGAGGACGAGCACCTTACGGATCTCGACAACTGGAATCTATATGAAGAAAAATACCCAAGGACTTTTTCAACAATGTACAAATTCTGGGTAAGAAAAAAGAGATTCTAAATATAAACATGAAGGTCCGACTTATTATCGAAGCAGGCAAAAATTTGCCTGCTTTTTTATTATCCAGAACCCGGCAACTCTTTCCCAGTAAAGAAAATAATTCCGAACAACAGGACATGAGACGACCAGTCTGTATCAAATCACCATAGAATTTCCCAGTTTTCTGCCATTTATCAAAACTGGCACACCTCTTGCTTTTACTGTTGCGAGTGAAATTGCGATCGAATGGTCGCTTGTTGAAATTGCTACAGGAGAAGAAAATGGCTTTTTCAGTAAATACCAATGTTAGTGCAATGGCGGCACTCCGCACATTGACAATGACACAAAGCGCACTGAATAGTACGCAGCGCCAAATTGAAACCGGTCTCAAAGTTGCCGAGGCCAAGGACGACCCTTCTACCTTTACAATTGCCCAAGGTATGCGCGGCGATGTCGGGTCTCTGAAAGCTATCCAGGAAGGCCTTTCTTTCGGTCAGGCAACCGTGAATATGGCTAATGCTGGTGCTTTGCAGATTTCAAACACGATTATTGACCTGAACAAAAAAGTAACACAGTCCTTTAATGATGGACTGGACATTACTATTCTACAGGAAGAAGCCGATGCTCTTGTTGAACAGATAACGGCCATTGTTGGCACAACCATCTTCAATGGCGTTAACCTTATTGATGGTTCCGGTACGGATCTTGAAGTCCTGTCAGCACTTGGCGGTGTTACTCAGACTGTTACTGCACAAGATGCAACGGTTGCCTCTTTAGGACTTACAGCGTTCGATCTAGAAGCAGATTCTCTGGAACTGACACTAGACAATAACTTTGCGATCGCAGATGCCGATGTCTATACGCTGACATTGGATGATGGTTCACAGCACAAATTTGAATTCGATACCGGTGGCGCGGCTCTCGCCTCAACAGTCGATGAAGCAAATGGCATTTATGTTCATGCGGTTCCCATTTCTGCGGGTCAATCCTTCAACGAGATGCTAGGAACAATGGCAAACGTAATGCGTCAGGAAGGCTTCGCTGTCGATATTGGTGAATCGGGCGTCATCACTATCACAACGGGTCAGTCAATAACGGCCTTTACTGCCTTGAACGGAGCAACAAACCTTGTTGGCGCTGGTAACCCTATAGCACAAGCTGCTGTGACGGGTAACGATCCGCTCGCCGTCCTAGAAAATGCTGAAATGCTTGTTGGACAAATCCTAACAACCCTTGGTACTGCAGCGAACCGTTTGGACAGCCAGTCAGAATTTACCCAGTTGCTGGTCGATAAATTGGAAGAAGGTCTTGGTATCCTCGTTGACGCGAACCTGGCTGAAGCCAGTGCTGAATTGCAAGCTCTGCAAACCAAAGAACAGCTTGGCATTCAGTCTCTGTCAATCGCCAACCAGCGGCCACAGTCTATTTTGAGCCTCTTCCAGTAAGGATTTCGTAAGGTTTTTGGATAAAAATCTAATACGAAATACCAAACAGTAGAGTTCAGAATGTCTGTAGCAGCCTATCAACAAGCAAGTCGGAATTCCGAAAACCCACGGCAGACGGAATACCGGGCATTCGCAATCTTCACTCGCGCTTTGGAAGAAGCTGAGGCCGGAGGTTCAGTTGCAGTCGTCAAAGCCGTTGCCGATAACCGACAACTCTGGTTGACACTTCAAATGGATCTAGCCTCTTCGGAGAACAAACTCCCGAAGGAGCTCAAGGCCCAGCTTATTTCCATAGCAATTTGGGTGAACCGATACAGCAATGACGCTATGAAAGGCGAAGCTTCTCTAGAGCCGCTGATTACTGTTAACAAGCAGATCATGGACGGCTTGAAAGATGTCCCCAAACAAACACAAGAACAAGTCATGGACAATGACGCTCCTCCCCCCACACGAGGGCAGGTAAATGTATAACAGCTAAAAAAGCTCGAAAACTGCACATTTTCCAAACCGCCTCATAATTCCGACTTTCCAATTGGATGCAGTTCCCCCATTGAGCTAACATAAGATTCATTAGAATCAGTATGTTCAGGGAAGCAGCATGAGTTGGGAAGAAGAAGTCAAAGAAATCGCCCTCATGGCCGAAAAGGCAAAGGAACAGGGCGGACCGGATGCCATCCGGGCACAGCATGAAAAAGGCCGCCTCTCCGTCCGGGAGCGCATTGACCGCCTTCTCGATCCGGACAGTTTCCAGGAACATGGCCGCCTTGCCGGCTCAGCCACCCGAAAGGATGACGGGACCCTAACGGACTTTTCTCCCGCTAATTATATAACCGGCCTTGGAAAGATTGAAGATAGACCCGTTACTGTTGGCGGTGAGGATTTTACCTTGAAAGGTGGTTCCCCCAATGCAGCGGGCCTGCGTAAAAGCGTCTATTCGGAAGAACTGGCCCTGCAATACAAAGTTCCCCTTATCCGTCTTCTGGAAGGCGGCGGCGGCAGTGTTGCCAGCGGCAAAGGCAACCAGGGGCCTGTTGGCAGTCCTGTCTATGAGAAACCCCGTTTTCAGTCTATTGCTCGCCTTCTCGGCACAGCTCCGGTCGCCTCTGCAGCATTAGGTCCGGTTGCAGGCTTTCCGGCTGCCCGCTTCGCTGCCTCTCATTTCTCTGTCATGACCAAAGAAACGGCTCAGGTTTTGATTGCCGGCCCGGCCCTGGTTTCCAGGGCCCTGAATACCGACCTGACCAAAGAAGAACTCGGCGGTGCTGCCATTCACGGCAAAAATGGTGTCTGCTCCTCTATTGCCAAGGACGAAGAGGATGCTTTTGATCAGATCAGGCGGTTTTTGAGTTATCTTCCCACTAATGTCTGGGGATTGACTGAGAAAACCTCCTGCGATGACCCGATCGACCGTTGCGAGGACAAGCTTCTATCCATGGTCCCGAAAAATCGCCGCCAGCCCTTTGACATGCGCAAGCTTATCAAAGCTGTTATCGACAAAAGCAGTTTCTTTGAAATGCATAAAGGATATGGTCCCAGCCTGATCACAGCCTTTGCCAGATTGAACGGCCAGGCGGTGGGCGTGATCGGCAATGATTGCCGATATTATGCCGGTGCCATGGGCGCCAACGCGGCCGAGAAGACCCGGAAATTTATTGAGCTTTGCGATTTGTTTCATCTTCCGATTTTAAATTTTGTCGATGAGCCGGGCTTTATGATCGGGCCTGATTCAGAAAAAGCCGGAACGATCCGCTACGGAACCAGCGCGGTGGCCGCTGCCGTTATGTCCGTGGTACCCTGGGCAACCATTGTGGTGAAAAAAGCCTTTGGTGTCGCCGCAGCCGCTCATTTCAGTGAAAGCGGTTATGTCCTTGCCTGGCCCAGTGCGGAAATGGGTGCCTTACCGGTGGAAGGAGGCGTGGCCGTTGCGTTCAGACGACAAATTGCCGAAGCAGACGATCCCGACACCATGCGAGCAAAGCTTGAAGCCGACCTTGCTGCCAAACAGTCTCCTCTTCCAAGAGGAGAAAGCTTCAGCGTGCATGATGTCATCGATCCCAGGGAAACTAGGCCACGCCTTTGCCAATGGCTGGACTGGATTGGACCCGGTCTGGAAGATCTGAAAGGTCCCGTCAGTTTTGGATTTCGTCCCTAAAGTAGATCATTCAATACTGATTTTAGCCAAATTTAGGGACACAATAGTGACAACTCAGTTATTCCACCCTAGTGTTACTAAAAAAGAGAAAAAACTGTTCTATTAAGGAGTCACAGAATGTCAGCAGATCTTACCGTCACAATCGATGCCTGGGAAAATGGCTCTACGATACCGGCACCTTATGCTTTCTGCATCCCTTCCGAAGAAGGTCACGTGGCTTTGAGTGATAACAAAAACCCTGCCATCCACTGGAGCGGGGCACCTGAAGGAACCAAATCTTTTGCGATCATTTGCCATGACAGCGATGTCCCTTCCTCCGGCGAAGATGTCAATCAGGAAGGGAAAACGGTTCCCGCGGATTTACCAAGAGTGGATTTCTACCATTGGGTTGTCACGGATGTCCCTGCAGATTGCTCCGCTATAGGAGAGGCTCAAGACAGTGACGGGATTACCGCAAAAGGCAAAACCCCGGGACAACAGGGCTATGGCATTACCGGCCTGAACAACTATACGGAATGGTTTGCCGGTGATGAGAATATGGGCGGTGAATATGCAGGTTATGACGGCCCCTGCCCACCCTGGAATGACAGCATTGTTCATCACTACCATTTCACGGTTTATGCCCTGGATATCGAAACAACCGGCCTCACCGGCTCATTTGGCGGTCCGGAACTTCTGGCAGCCATTGAAGGACACATTCTGGCCCAAGGCTCTCATGTTGGAACCTACAGCCTGAACCCGGACGTACCGGCATAGTCTTCTTACCCGGTAATGTGCCTGACCAGAGAGCGTCCCAGAAATCGCATTTTCGTTCCGGTGGGAAGGCGCTTGAAATTGGTTTGGACCGTCCCTTTTGTAAAAGCGGTCTTCTTTGAATAATCGATGTTCACATCAATGATGACCGGTTTTCCCTCCGACGCCTGCTCAAAAGCGGCTTGCATCACGTCATGAGGTTTGTCTTTGCCGCTTAGCAACAGATAATCCGCACCGGTTGCCTGCGCGACACCTTTTAAATCCAGTCCGCCCAAGACAGTGCAAGGTTTGCGGTTATAAGGAATGGACTGCGCCTGGGAAATCTGTGAAAGCTCTCCATCGTTAAAGACACAGAAAACAATACCCAGGCCGTTTCGGCTCGCTGTCAAAATTTCCATACAGGTCATGGTAAAAGCGCCGTCACCGACGATGGCGACCACGTCCCGGTCCGGATTGCTAAACTTGGCGCCGATCGCTGCGGGCACGGCATAGCCCATGCAATTAAAATCCGACGGACAGATAAAACCGGATGGGTCAGAGACGGGCATCAATTCCGCCGCCAGGAACGTATGATTGCCATCATCCACAACCACAATGCCATCTTTCGCCAGCCCATCTCGGAGACCGTCAAAAAACCGGGCAGGATTAACCCGCCCTTTCGAGTCATGATCATACCATTCTTGCCTGTATGACTGCTTGGCTTTCGTGATAATCCTCCGCAAGCCGTTCCGAGGTTCTGATGTAACTCCAGCCTCATTACCAAGGGCGCGCAGAAGCGGCTCGAGGATTTCTTTGGCGTCTCCCGTTAGCCCCACACGAGCCGGATAATTGGCGCCAATGACCTCCGGATTGATATCGATATGAATAAGGTCTTCGGGAACGGTTACGC
>DIYE01000354.1:0-8746 GCA_002428885.1 Alphaproteobacteria bacterium UBA6062 | reverse complement strand
GGGAACGGTTACGCCAAAACTGCCGGTCGGTATCTCACTAAAGCGGGTTCCGATGGCAATCAGGCAGTCGGTATCCGCAAAAGCCTCCCGCGCCGCCGGAACGGCAGACGGACCAAATCCCATACCCGTATGCAAGGGATGATCTGCCGGAAAGACAGCCAGTCCCTGCAAGGTTGTCGCGACCGGTGCTTCAAGCCGTTCGGCCAGTGAAATAAGGGCGTGCCGGGCATCCCGGGCGCCCCAACCGGCAAAAATCGCTGGTTTTCGAGCCTTTTTCAGAAGGGTGACCGCTTTTTCGATCTCCTCTATCATCCCGTCCTCAATTGTGACAGGACTGGCCGGAATATAGGGAGGAAGTCCCGATACCTCTCCTTTCATAAGCTGGATATTGACCGGGATTTCCACAAAGACCGGTCCCGGTTCTCCCTCCGTTGCAACCCCATAAGCTTTATAAAGAGTCGAGATAACGTCCTCATGGGTGCGGATCAGAAAACTCTCTTTGGTCAGGCCTTTCATAAACTGATGCTGGTCCATCTCATGCAGCTGATAGCCGTAGTCCAGATCATTCCGGATACCACCGCAGATCACCAGCATGGGGATACCATCCAGAAAAGCTTCACCGATACCGCTGGCCGCATGGGTCAGGCCCGCCGCCGGAACAACCACCAGGGTCCCAACGGAACCGCCCACCCGGCTGACCGCATCCGCCATAAAGGCTGCCCCGCCTTCATGAGTGACCATCACCGGCGTGATTTTTTTGGAGCTGTTCAGCTGATCGTACAATTCCGTATTGTGAACGCCCGGGATCCCGAAGGTATGGGTAATGCCCAGCTGCTCCAGGGCAAAAAGCGCAAGCTCCGCGCCGGTCTTCTTCATATCATTCTCCCCTCAGGATGGAAGCCGCCGCATATCGGGCCGTCAGCACACAACCGCCCAGAAAGGTCCCTTCCAGCGCACGCATCCCGTGAATGCCGCCACCGCCGAAACCGGCTGCTTCTCCCACAGCGTAAAGTCCTTCTATGGGATTGCCCTGCTCATCAAGAACACGGCTCTGCAGATCCGTCTGCAAACCGCCCAGGCTTTTACGGCTAATGATAAACTGCCTTATGGCAATCAGGGGCCCTGCTGACGGATCCAGGATTTTCTGCTCCTTGCAGGTCCGAACCCGATCTCCCCGATATTGACGTAAATGGGCAATACGCCGGATCTGATCATCATTGCGAAGATGCCTGGGTCGATCCAGCTGGGCATCGTAGGATCGGATATCCGCTTCCATACCCTCTGCATCAATCTGCACAGCATTGCCAAGCGCGTTCATCTTCTCCATCAGTTCCGGCAATGAAGACGCCGTTACAAAATCAATACAGTTATCCAGCATATCCCTCAAAAGCGGTTTGTTACCAAACAGGACCGTTTTCAGAAACGCAACCTTCTTTTTATCCCGGATAGCGGGATTGGATTCTGCACCGGATATGGCCAGTTCCTTCAGGGCTATCTTCCTGTTCAGCACCGCCCAGGAATATTTATGCTCCTGCTCGCAGACCCGCTTGACCAGTTCCCAGGTATCGAAGCCGGAAACCAGCGGCTCCGGTCCGAAACGCCGTCCCTTCGCATCCAGCCATAAAGCAGACTTACTGGGTACCAGACTGAGGCCGTGCCGGGCTTTACGGGGTCGTGGGTGGTGAACACCGGCAGCATAATCCCACATCTTGTCGAGATGGGTAACCCTGGCTCCGATTTGCTTTGCGGCTTCATGCACCATCCCGTCTGCGAATTTGTGGGACCCATTGAGGATTATCGCAGGAGGTTCTGCTCCCCAGACAGCCGGCCAATATTGTCTGATTTTGGCATCACTGCCATTGATACCGCCGGCGGCGATCACAACAACCGAAGCCTGAATGGCGAAGGGTTCTCCGCTTTCCTCCACACATCCCTGAACACCGCTCACATGCCCTCCGGCATAATCCAGACTTTCAACCCGGTGACCGAATTTAAGAGATACCCTTCCGGTGGACACATGCTCCAGCAGTGCTGCCGTATGGGCTTTGGCAAGTTCCTGTCCGGTTCCCCAGACGAGATGAAAACGGGGAACGGAATTACCGGGCCTGTATTGTCCCCGTTCCACCCAGTTTACAACCGGAAAGAAGGTAATACCCCGCGCGGCAACAGCTTCCTGAATATCCGGGATGCTCCGCTCGATATAGCACTCTGCCCAGGCTTTCGGCAGCACATCCTCCTCGCTGAATTCAGCAAACTGACACCAATCCCGATAAGCCAGCTCCTGGCTGTCTTCAATACCCGCTTTTTTCTGCTGGTCGCTGCCGACAAAGAACATGCCGCCAAAGCTCTCTTTTGCCAGGCCGCCAAGATTTTCCGCTACGTCCCGGTCAAGAACCAGAACTTTCTGCCCCTGATCGGCAAGTTCCAGCGCGGTTACGATGCCCGCGATCCCGGCGCCCACAACAATCACATCATAGCCTTGATCCATGATTTTCTTCTTCTTCCCTCCCCTTTGCTTCATAATGAAAGCCGAATGTAAAAAAGTAAAACATTCTGTGATGGCGGCACATATGGCGGACTTGCCGATTGCCGCCCGGCGAATATCTTAGGGTCAGGATTTCTATCTGAGGGACAGGCACATGACGTCATCGGAAAATAAGATTGTTGCGATGCAGGAAGAAACTGCGGCCTGCTACAGTCTCGGCATTTCACCAACGTCCAGCAGGGTTCGCGGATATAAGGGAGACATCCTGCTGTTTGACAGCATCAACTGCCTGCTTATGAATGAAACCCACCATCAACCGGTTTATTATATTCCGAGGCAGGATGTGAACATGTCCCTGTTTATCCGCTCGGACTTTAGAACATTCTGCCCGTTCAAAGGCAATGCAACGCACTGGTCTCTCAGTCTTGAAGACGGAATCATCGACAATATCGCCTGGTCCTACGAATCTCCTCTTGAGGAAGCCCAGGAAATAACCGGATATTTTGCCTTCTATGAGGCGGATCTCGACCGATTTATGCTTGATGATACAGTGGTTGGCGGAACCGATGATCAAATATCCGTCGAGAAGAACTTGTCTCTGACGGAATGGCTGTCCCAGGGAAGCTGGAACAATGACTCACCAGCAGCCCTCACCTTACAGCTTGTCAAAAGGCTTCAGGTCATGGGCTTTCCGATCATGCGCTTGAATGTGGCCATCAGACAGCTTCACCCGCTGCTGGCCGGCGAAAGCTATCTTTGGCGAAAAGGGTCTGATCAAGTGGAAATCCATCAGATGCTTCATGAAAGCGTCACGTCTGAACAGTATCAGAAAAGCCCGCTGAAACTGGTGACGGAGGGCCTCGGCGGTATTCGCCAGAAGCTCTCACCGGAGCAAACCGACTTTGACTTCCCGATCATGGAGGATCTCAGGGATCAGGGAGCAACGGATTATGTGGCTTTTCCGCTTATTTTCTCTGACGGGAATATTCATAACCTGACCCTGACATCGGATGATCCCTTTGGATTTACGACCGGGCATCTCGGCCAGATTTATGAAGCCCTACCGCTGATCAGCCGAATGTATGAACTTCACAAGGTCAAGGCCAACACGCAAACCCTCCTTCAGACTTACCTGGGTACTTCCGCCGGGGACCAGGTCCTGAACGGACTGACAAAGCGCGGGGACGGCGGCACAATCCAGGCGGCAATCCTGCATTGTGATCTCGTTAATTCAACCGCCTTGACCGAACAGATGGGTCAGCAGGAATATCTTGATCTCTTAAACGCATTTTTCGATGCCGTGGCAACATCTGTTTATGCCCATGGCGGCGACATTCTCAAATTTATCGGCGACGCCGTTCTGGCGATCTTTCCGCTCTATGACAGTAGCGGCGATAGTCGCCAGAAAGCCTGCCTTTCTGCCGCCCGATCAATCCGCGATACCATGGCACTGATCCAAAATACATCTTTTGGCGAGAACCTGTCCTGTACCGCCGGCCTGCATGTGGGGAAGGTTATGTATGGGAATATCGGTAGTGCCCAGCGTCTTGACTTTACCGTTATCGGCAGCGCCGCCAATGAAGTAGCCCGCATCTCGGATCTTTGCCGCCAAACTGGTCATTCGGTTATCTTGTCCCAGAAAGCGGCTTCGGATGTGAAAGCCGGAACACAGTCGCTTGGCTCGTTCAATCTGAAAGGATTTACCAAGGAAAGAGAGCTGTTCAGTTTCGATCCGGAACAGCTCTCGGATTCTAATTAGGCCGCATACTCTATAGATAATGCGGCCTAGCCTGCTGCTTCCTGGCGCTTGACCTTGCGGTGCTCGTCCTCCACCAGGCCGACTTTCCAGTATCCTGAAATATAGGTATCGGCGCGCGGCAGTTCTTTTTCCTTATGAAGCAACTGACGCAGGGATCTGATTGCCGTACTTTCTCCTGCAATACAGGTTTTAAGCCGGCCTGAAGGCCAGTCCAGATCCCGGAGCAGCTTTTCCTGCGCATGGGAGGGTTTATCGGGATCGGGATGGATGAGCCAGTGACATTCCACACCGGACGGCATGTCGATCTCCTGACGGTCCGCATCACTGGTAATTTCCAGGACAGCGATACCCCTGGCATCCCGCGGCATAAGTTCCAGGGTAACAGCGGCAACCGGCAGGGCTGACATATCGGCCGCAACCAGATACCAGTCCGCATCAAATTCCGTCAATTTGGGAGCACCCGGCCCTGCGAAGCCAATCACATCTCCCGGCTTTGCGGCAGAAGACCAACGAGAGGCCGGTCCATGATCCCCATGGGCGACAAAATCAATATCCATCTCCCCCTGATCTTTCCTGAAATGGCGAATGGTAAAGGTCCGTACCGGTGTCACTTTCGCTGCGCCATTCAGGCGTTCCTGAAATTGTTCAGCGGTCTCGTCTTTTGCTGGGAAGACCAGCTTACAATGTCCTCCCGGGCAGCTTTCCGGAATATCTTGCAGATCCGGTCCAAAAAGCGTGATCCGGATCATATTTGGTGTTAGCCTATGCACATTCCTGACTGTCAAAGTCCTGAAACCGGGCCGCCTCATGAGCTTTTTTGCTGCCGAAATAATACTATTCATTCAATCACTCCATCCATGATCGGAACATAAACGATGTTTCGGCTCTTCGGGGTTTCTTGAGCACCGATGCGCTCCCCGGATCTACCGATCACCTGGCTGTTAGCCTCTCTAGCTAGTGATTTTCCGAACTTTTAATGGTCGGCTTATTGTCAGAACAGGATAGCAATCCCATCATGCATATCGGTTAGATTTCCATAAAATCAACCGGTGTTTCTTCCTCTCCCCAATAGACAGTGGAACTTTGCTCAGGCGCACTGGCAAGCAACCTGCCCCGGCGGTAAACTTTCAAACGAGCCGGACGCAAGCGTATTGCCTCAATTTCATTGCGGGCCTGAAGAACCACGAGATCGGCGTGACAACCAACGTCCAGTCCGTATCCGTCCAGTCCCAGTGTCTTCGCACCGTTCACCGTCACCGAACGAAACATTTCCTGCATTTCCGCCTGTCCGGTCATCTGGCCTACATGCAATCCCATGGAGGCTACTTCAAGCATGTCGTGACTTCCGAGCGAATACCAGGGATCCATAACGCAATCATGGCCACAGGCAACATTCAAACCTGCTTCCGCCAGTTCCTTGACCCGCGTCATACCCCGACGTTTCGGATAGGTATCATGCCGACCCTGCAACGTGATATTGATCAGCGGATTGGCGATCACATTGAGGTCGGCTTCCACCATCAACGGGATCAGCTTGGAGACATAATAATTATCCATGGAATGCATGGATGTCAGATGAGATCCGGCAACCTGCCCCTGCAGGCCAAGCCTGGTTGTCTCACGGGCCAGCATCTCCACATGACGGGACAGTGGATCATCACTTTCATCGCAATGCATATCGACCATCAACCCCCGCTCCGCGGCCAATTCACATAATGCGGTAACCGACCGGCTTCCATCCTCCATGCTCCGCTCAAAATGAGGAATGCCGCCGACCACATGCACGCCTTTATCCAGCGCCCGGACCAACAGTTCCTCTGCGTTGGGATCCCGGTAAAAGCCGTCCTGCGGAAACGCGACCAGTTGAAGATCGATATAGGGTTTCACCTCCTCTACCACTTCCAGAAGCGCTTCAACCGCCAGAAGGGACGGATCACAAATGTCCACATGAGACCGGATCGCCAGGGTGCCTTTCGCGGCGGCCCAGCGGCAGAGCTGATGCGCTCTTTTTTTAATATCCGCAGCATCCAGAAGCGGTTTGACCTCACTCCAAAGAGCAATTCCTTCCAGAAGGGTACCGGACTGATTGACCCGGGGCCTTCCATAAGTCAGGGTCGCATCCATGTGAAAATGACTGTCCACAAACGGGGCTGTGACCAGATACCCTTTTGCATCAAAGACCTCTGCCGCTTCGGCCTCCAGGTTTTTCTCCACCGTGACAATGCGGCCTTCCCGGCAACCCATATCAACCGGTTCCTCGTCGCCTCCGGCTCGCCGGGCGTTCCGAATGATGAGATCCAACATCACAATATCTCCTTAACGTTGGCCGCGCCGGAACGGTACCAGCAGTGCTTTCGGATAGGCCGCTTTACGCGACATGATAATCAGCGCCAGAATGCTGAACAGATAAGGCATCATCAGATAGAACTGGTAGGGGATAAAAGTACTGCTGGCCTGCTGCACCCGGATCTGGATCGCATCAAAAGCCGCAAACAGAACCGCGCCCAACAAAGCCTTACCGGGGCGCCAGGAAGCAAAAATCACCAGTGCAACGCAGATCCAGCCCCGACCATTGACCATATCGAAATAGAAAGCATCGAAAACGGAAATGGTCAGAAAGGCCCCGCCCACGGCCATAAAGGCACTGCCAACCATCACGGCGGCGGTCCTGACCTTGTAGACATCAATCCCCTGTCCCTCGACAGCAAGCGGATTTTCACCCACCATCCGCACAGCAAGCCCCATAGGCGTCCGATACAGAACATAAGCAACCACGCCAACCAGAATAAATGCGCAATAGGTCAAAGGTGACTGATTGAAAAAAGCTTCCCCCACAACCGGAATATCAGACAGCAGCGGAACCGGCCAGGCTTCAAACGGTTCGATCTTCGGCGGCGTTGTGACACCAGGCAAAAGCATCCTGAAGGAATAATAGCTGAGCGACGTTGATAGCAGCGTAATGCCGATCCCGGTTACATGCTGGGACAATCCCATATAAACCGAAAAAATACTGTGCAGATAACCGAACAGCATGCCAAAAGCGGCGGCAACAAAGACGGCAGTCCACAGATCTCCGCCCTGATAAACCCACATCCAAGCCACCATGGCGCCTGTTGTCATGATCCCTTCAATGCCGAGATTAAGCACACCGGCCCGTTCGCAAATCAGCTCACCAAGCGTTCCGAAAATCAGGGGCGTCGCCATCCGGACGGTAGCCGCCCAGAAACCGATATTGAGGAACATATCCAGAAAATCCATATATCCCTCCCTAACCGAAACGGATGCGCATGCGGGTCAGCATAACGGCCAGCATCACCATCAGCAGAGACGCCGCCGTGATGACATCTGCAATGTAATTTGAAACATCCATCGCCCGGCTCATACTATCCGCCCCGTTATATATACCGGCAATAAACAGCGCCGCCAGAATAACACCCAGCGGATTAAGCCCGGCCAGCATGGCAACGGCAATGCCCGTATACCCAAATCCCGGCGAAATATCGAGGGTCAGATATTCTTTCGTTCCCGCAACTTCCGTCACTCCGGCGCAAGCCGCGAGGCCGCCGCTGATCAGGGCCGTCCGGATAATCGTTTTGTTGATCGGGATACCGGCGAAGGTCGCGGCGTCCTGATTGAGGCCGACAGCCCGGATCTCGAGTCCCCATTTGGTTTTGCTCATCACCAGCCAGATACAGACCGCAGCAATCAGAGAGAAGATCAAACCGCCATGCAGGCGGGTCTTGGCGATCAGGTTCGGCAGAATACCACTATCAACCACCGGTGCCCCTTGCGGCCATCCCATGGCCAAGGGATCTTTCCAGGGACCGAACAGCAGGTAATTGGTCAACAGCAGAATAACGAAGTTCAGCAAAAGAGTGGTGACAACCTCATCCACTTTCAGTTTTGTTTTCAAGAGTGCCGGTACCAATAGGAGGAGGCCACCAGCAATAGCGCCCACGACAAACAGAAACGGGATCATCAACGGCGCCGGCAAAACGACAAGACCGGTTCCGAAATAGGTTGTCGCCAACGCTCCCATGTAAAGCTGTCCTTCGCCGCCGATATTCCAGAGCTTGGCCCGGAAGGCAACAGCGGCTGCAAGGCCTGTTAGGATGAGGGGAGTCGCCCGCACCAGGGTCTCAGCAAGCGCGAACTTTGATCCAAATGCCCCTTTAAACAAAGCGATATAAGAGTCCACAAGCGGCGCCCCTGCCCAGGCGATCAGGCCACCGCATAAAAGCAGAACGATCACAACAGCGGCAACCGGCGCCGCCACCGTCATCCAGAGCGGTGTCTGTAATCTCGGCTCAAGCTGCATGAGAATGCCTTTCACGCATCGGAACAAATCCTTCGCCACTCATTAGAAGACCAAGTTTCTGCAACGTGACTTCCTCAACCGGTATCGGCTCGCAGATCTGTCCATGATACATCACGGCAATCTGATCGGAAATCGCCATAAGCTCTTCCAGATCCTCGGAAATAAGAATAACCGCACTCCCCTT
>DIYE01000257.1 GCA_002428885.1 Alphaproteobacteria bacterium UBA6062 | reverse complement strand
CCTGGACAGTGATGCGATACGGGAGAGTTTTATGGCAGGACGCTCCATGGTGACTGTCGGCCGGCAAAGTCCTCAATCCGTTTCATTGGAAGGCATCGTCGGTCTGTTGCCAGATCTGGTTGTCGCCAGTCTTCATATGATCCCGGGTGGTGAAAATGATTTATTGGTTCAGCGTTTGCAAAGCTTTGGAATTCCTGTTGTTTTCAGTGATGTTTCCAGCAATGACGAAGCTGTCGCCGCAGGGGATAGTGGTGTTTTGGACCGCTTGAGGCGTCATATGAAAATGTGGGGCCAGATCTTGGGGCAGGAAGAAAAGGCCGGTGATTTTGTAAGTTTTACAGAGCGGCAGATCAGACAGGTGAAGGATCGGTTAGTTGACGTGACACCTGTCGTGACATATCTGGAAATTCAGTCGACGCTGACAGACTGCTGTTGGGCCGCCGGAAACCGGATTTGGGGAGAGCTTCTCGAGATTGCCGGTGGCAGGACGCTAGCCGGTGTGACGGCTCCCTGGTTTCAGAAACTTCAGCTCGAATATCTCATATCTACACCGCATGATGTTTATATAGCGTCCGGGGGAAGCTGGGCGGCTGAAGGGCGGCCGAAGATCGGTCCGGAACTGGATCCCAAGGAAGGGCGGCTAGGCTTGGAAGCGCTGACAAAAAGGCCTGGTTTTCATCATTTGGACAGCGTTAAAAACGGACGTGTGCATGGTATTTGGACAGGTCTTATCTCTGCACTTCCTCTTAATATTCTGTTTGTTGAGCGAGTGGCTGGATGGCTGCATCCCGACACGCGTAAAGATATAAACCCTGACCAGACATTGGCGGAGATGAATGAGCGCTTTTTCGCTAGGCCGATTGTCGGACCGCTCTGGGCTTCACTTTAAAAAAGCGGCCTTACTGACCTCTTACCGGGACTCGTATAAATGAAATTCGAAACTGAAACTGAAATTCCGGTGTCGGATCCGGTTCGGCTCATGTCTGTCTTTATGACTCATATTGAAGAAGAACATGACCTTCGTTTTGATCAGGAAAAGGACGGTGCCCGGTCGTTGGAACAGGATGGTTTCCTGATCCGCTTCAAGCCTGCTCCACAAGGGTTGTATATAAGAATCGCGGGGCCCAGTGAAAGTGCGTTCGTGTTTTTTAAAGAAGAGATCTCGGAAATTGTCAAGGAGATTGACAGGACAGCAGCGGTCAATATCCGGTGGTCCAAAGAACTGTCTGAGACCGGAAAATTACCTCCTAATTTTAAGGTCCTGACACTTAAGGAGAGCGTCTGTTTGTTCGAGGGGATGCAGCGTCTGACCCTTACCCATGAGGATATCCGTCACTTTGTTTCTGAAGATGTTCATGTTCGGATGATGATGCCGGCAGATCCGCGTCGCTCGGCCGTCTGGCCAAGGATGGGGGCAAATGGTGCGCCAGTCTGGCCGCGCGGAGAAGATAAGTTACATGCCAGATTTGTTACCCTTCGTAGCGTCAGGGAGGCAGAATGTGAGGTTGATGTCGACATTGCCTGTCATGATGGCGGGCTGGTTTCCGATTGGGCTCTGCAGGCGAAGCCGGGACAAACAGTAGGGATGATGGGACCGATTGGAAGTGCGAGGCTTAAATTTTCTCAAAATCTCTTTTTGGCAGCGGACGGAACCGGGCTGGGTATGATTGCACGACTTCTTGAAACCGCTCCGGATGAAGCAACGGGCAATGTCGTTGTCGCGGTGCCTGCGGACTTTGACGTGACCGCTTACTTTCCGAAGACACGCTTGAATATCATCACGGTAGATCCCGAAAAGTTCGAACAGGAAGTTTTCGATGTGGCTGTTGATCTCACCGCACCGGGTAAAACCGGTTACGCGTTTTTTGCAGGCGAATTTCAAAATGCGCAGGAACTCAGAAAAATGTTCAAGGGTAGACTGGGACTGGATAAGAACACCCAGCTCAGCACGGCTTACTGGCGCAGAGGTGTTCCCGGTCACGGAAGTTGATATACGGCTTTGATGCGAAGACGATAATATTGGTTCCAAAGGAAAAGGCGATGTTGTAGGTAAAGGAAGTCTCGTGCCGGGGCGTCAAATTTTTCATGAATATAAGAAAGTCATACCGATCCAGTGCTTTCACAGAATAAAATAAGAGACCTGCTAAGCTGGACCTCGCTTGCTCTCGCTTTTGCCTTTACGTCTAACGCTCTTGGGGAAGAGAAGCCATCTCAGGAAGATGACCGGATTTTCACGGTTGTTGTAGAGAATGACTCTATCGGGTTTCGGGGAACGGATCAGCATTATACCAGTGGGGTAAGGCTGGGTTATCTGGATCGGGGTTTTGAAATTCCCGAGATTGCTTATGAAATCGCTTCCTATATTCCGACCTTTAGCCTGAATAAACGATCTGCCGTCTTCTATTCCCTGGGCCAGAACCTCTATTCGCCCAGTACGATTACGGAACGGCCTCAGGATCCTGAGGATCGGCCCTGGGCGGCGCATCTTTATGGATCTATGGGACTGGTGACGTTGACCGATGATCATCTGGATACGTTGGAAATCTCGCTTGGAATGGTCGGACCGGCAGCTCTTGGAGAACAGGCCCAGAAATTTGTCCATAAATATGTAACGCCGGACAGTCCAACACCCAAAGGCTGGTCCAATCAACTTGAAAATGAACCGGCTCTGCTCCTTGGTTGGCAGCGACGCTATCCCGATTACTGGAAGCAGGATATCGGCGGTTTTACGGTTGCAGCGACACCTCATGTCGGTGTGACTCTTGGAAATGTCTATACGTTCGCCAATGGTGGTTTTACCGTTCGGCTGGCACCGGAGGACGGAGCCATGCAGGATGCTCCTGTCCGTGTGCGACCCGGCTTGCCCGGCACCGGATATTTTGAAACACCGGAACGCGGCTGGAGCTGGTATCTGTTCGCCGGTTTGGATGGTCGGGCCGTTGCCCGGAATATTTTCCTGGACGGCAACACTTTTGAGGATTCCCATAGTGTTGATAAAAAGTACCTGGTGGCTGACCTCAATGCAGGTCTAGCCATCACCTATGATCGGTTCCGTCTAAGTTATACCCTTGTTTATCGTACCGACGAATTTGATGGCCAGGATGACAGCTCGGTGTTCGGGGCTTTGTCTTTCGGTGTTCGTTTTTAGAACAGATTTATTAAGGCAGGATCACGAGACTGGTTTTTTCCGGCTCAGCCTTTCCTTATGAAAAGGCTGAGTTAGATGAATAGAAGGGGCTTTGGTACAGAAAGGACCATATCGGGGTTTTAAGGCGCTGACGTCAAGGTCTGTTTGATCGTTTGGCTCCTGAGCCTGAGCATCTTGATCCGAAGGCAACCTTGGAAGAGTTGAATATTTTTAAAAGTCTTATTCGCGAAACCATGGCGATGGTGTCGGGAATGAGAGAGGATATTTTAAATCTCTGACGATGGATTTGTCATGCCGATATTGCATTATAACGGCGAAGCGATCGCCGGAAGAACCGGAGAGACGGTTCTGGAAACCCTCCTGAATGCCGGACTGGATGTAAAGCACGCTTGCAGATCCGGGCGATGTAAATCCTGCCTTTTGCAATGTGAGGACGGTCGGGCTCCGAGGGTCGCTCAATCCGGCTTGCATAAAAACCTTGCTCACCAGGGTTATTTTTTACCCTGCCGATGCCCCGTTCAGCGCAATATGCTGATCAGTTCGCCCTCGACCCTGACTGATTTTCAACCGGTCACTGTTACGGGAAAAGAGACGCTCTCTCCTCGCGTTTGCCGTTTACATTTGAGAGCTTTGAGGTTGCTTCCTTATCAGGCCGGGCAGGCTGTTAACCTTCGAAGACCAGGGCGGCCGGCAAGACTGTTTGCGCTTTCGAGTATTCCTGAGGCAAAAGCCGATCTTGAAATTCAGGTAGAAGTACGATCCGGCGGGGAACTCACTCCCTGGCTCTATGAGGTGGCGGAAGAGGGAGCGCAACTCGAAATGCAGGGGCCGGAAGGGTATTTTTTCTATCTGCCGGGACGCCCTGAACAGAATATGCTGCTGATCGGGGACGGCGCCGCGGTCGGCTCCTTGTGCGCCATCGTGAAGTCGGCTTTGATCCAGGGGCATACGGGAACCATCGTACTGTATCACGGTGCCAGGAAAATTCAGGGTCTTTATCTTCATTCTGAACTCAAAAAGCTTGAGGAAAAGCATCGGAATTTTCATTATTTCCCATGCGTATCGAAGGATGATTTCTTCGATACGTTACGGCAGGGACAGGTTGCGGACATAGCGCTTGGTGATTTTTTGGATCTGGTGGGCTGGAGAGTGTTTGTCTCTGGGAGTCCGGACATGGTCGGATCCGCAAAAGTCCAGGCTTATATCGCCGGTGCAAATTCCGAAGATATCCTTGCCGATCCGTTTGACGGATGTGCCTTCAAACGATTTCCCGATCCTTATACTTTCTGAGAAGGTTTATTTCCCGGAAAAGGAAGGTTTCTCCTTAGCGAACAGGGCACGTGTCCCTTCTTTAAAGTCTTCCGTATGAATCAGGCGGCTCTGGATCGTGATATTCTCATCGGCCATGCTGTCCGGGGACTGTTCATACCCTCTGCGAATCCCTTCTTTCATGGCCCTGATGGCGAGCGGAGCGGCAGCGGCCAACCGAGTCGCAAAATCCTGCACTGTTGCCTCAAAATCCTCATCAGCAACAGCCCTGTTTACAAGTCCGATGCGGTGAGCTTCCTCACCACTGACTTTTTCACCCAGCAGCAACATTTCATTGGCTTTTGCCAGCCCGATGAGGCGAGGCAGCAGAGAAAGGCCGCCCAGCGGGTCAATAAGCCCCAGATGAATCCAGGTCTCTATTAACAAGGCGTCCTTGGTGGCAATCCGGAAGTCACAGGCGAGGGCCAGTTCCAGTCCGGCGCCTGTTGCTGCACCCTTAATGGCAGCAACTGTCGGCTTGGGAAAATTCCGGATTTTCTGAACGCCGCCTGCGAAGTAGCGGTAAATGGTTTCGCGGATTTCCTCTTCCGTTTTCGCCGGGATTTCTTCCAGAAATTGCCGTTTGGCCCCGGCACTGAAGGCGCGTCCTTTGCCCGTCAGGATAACGGCCCGAACGGCTTCGGTTGTTTCAAAGACCTCCAGGGTCCGGATAACCTCCTTCATCATCTCGACAGTCATCGCGTTTAGGGTGGACGGATCATTCAGTGTGATATGCCCGATACCGTTTTCGATATCGGTTTCAATCCACTCAAACGTCTCTTCGGGCATTGTTTGTCCTCTTCTTAGTATGGTGACGGCTGTTATTTTTCTGTCAGGCCATGCTGTTTCATGCGCCAAACAGCCATGTCGATACGATCCTGACCGAAAAAAGGTTCGCCGTTAAAAACCAAGGTCGGAACGCCCCAATGGCCGGCTTCAGTCAGTTCATCTTGATTGCGGCTGATTTCCGCTTCGAGATCGGTTTCCAACTCTGCAATCTCTTTGTCCATGTCCGCAAGGTCCAGTCCCGTCCGGGCAACAATGGGTCCCAGATTTTCAGGAAGGTGCCAGTTCTGGGTGGCTTCCCCCCAAAGGGCATGAGAGATCGTGTCAATGAATTCCATCCCCTTTCCCTGACGATTAGCCAGGACACCAAGACGGGTCAGGCGATAGATATGCGGCTGATCAGCCGAGATGGATCTTGTTTTATTGTCCATCACCACCGGATCGGGCTTTGGCCAGTGAAAGGGTAGGTCTCTATATTCTGCAACCCGAAAACAGTCTTTGAGCAGATAGGAAATCCATTGCGGATCCACTTTGGAGAAGAATTCCGGTGTCCGGATAGCGATAGGGTAAACAGGCTTTACCAGAATTTCCAGGTCATACTGTTCCGTCAGTTCCCGGTATTGACGGGTTCCAAGATAGGAATAGGGACTTCTGAAGGACCAGTAGAGATGGGCAGTAAGAGACATAATCAGACTTCTTTCTTGAGAAACTCGGAAACATGATGATTGAAAAGTTCAGGCTGCTCCAGATGCAGGAAGTGGCCGGCACCTCTTATCATGGCTCGGGTCAGGCCTTTCGGAAACAGGGCCTCCATTCCATCGGATAGGGAGGCAGAGATGCAGCCGTCATCCAATCCGTGCAGATACAGGGAGGGGACATGGATCGGCTCTTTTCCGAAGCCCGCAAAACGACTGTCGTTGGAACCGGGCCGTTCTTTGCCGCCAAAGGTATCCCGATAGTAGGAAAGGGCGCAGCTGAGGTTGTTTTTGTCTTTGAAGATCGATTTCAGCTCTGCCATATGCTTGTCATCCGGCTGGAAGCCCGGCGACCAGTCCTTCCACAGCCGGTCGATAAAAGCAAAGGTGTTTGCGGCAACCGCTGCTTCTGCAAAAGGCGCGAGGAAAAAGAACATATACCAGGAACGCCGCTGTTGATCTCCGTCCGTTAGCAGTGCCTGCATAAAACGGGGACTGTAGGGAACGGCGGCGGTTATCAGCCGGCTGACCCTTTCCGGTGCCATATAGGCAGCTGCATAAGCGGCACTCGCCCCCCAGTCGTGCCCGACGATAACAGCGGTTTCCTGCTGCAGGGCATCCATCAGGGAAAGCGTATCCGATCCCGTATCATACGCAGAAAATGTCGGTTTCTGTTCTTTGAGAGGCGGACCGTATCCCCGCATATAGGGCGCGACAACATGATATCCTTCACCTGCAAAGTGATTAAGCTGAGGCAGGAAGGTGCCGGCATGATCGGGAAAGCCGTGGAGAAGCAGCAACAGCGGCCCTTCGCCGGCTTCCAGAAACCGGATATCATTTTCGCCAGCCGTAACGGTTCGGGTGGTGATTGTTGTCATTATCCTCCCCTTTTTGGGTCATGTTAGGGGAAGATCGGGACAAGGGCAAA
>DIYE01000175.1 GCA_002428885.1 Alphaproteobacteria bacterium UBA6062 | reverse complement strand
TCAATGGTGAGTTATACGGACGTGTTTCCGATGTGCCATGGGCCATGGTTTTTCCAACCGGCGGTCCATTACCGAGACATCCAAGCCAGCTTTACGAGGCTGTGCTTGAAGGCGCCCTTCTTTTCCTGATCATCCTGGTTTTGCGCAAATCGGACCTCTCCGACAAACCCGGATTTTTAACAGGAGTCTTCCTGGTAGGTTATGCGGCAGCTCGAGGTTTTGTGGAGCTTTTCCGACAGCCGGATGCCCATCTGGGCTTTCTGATCGGTGGCTCCACGATGGGACAGCTCCTGTCGGTTCCGATGGTCCTGATCGGAATCTACCTGATCCTGCGCCCTTCTCTTTCATCCAAATGAGTACACTCGCCGACATTCTCAAGAAACAGATCCGGGAAACAGGCCCCGTTTCCGTTTATAATTTTATGGATCAGGCCCTGTCCCATCCGGAATATGGCTATTACAAACAACGTAATCCGTTCGGGAAGGACGGAGATTTCGTTACGGCTCCGGAGATCAGCCAGATGTTCGGGGAACTGGTCGGGCTCTGGTGCGTGGACTGTTGGACCAAACTTGGGACGCCCCCCCATTTTCACCTGATCGAACTCGGTCCCGGCAACGGAACCCTGATGAAAGATGCCCTGCGCAGTGCCCGTCTTGCCCCCGATTTTCTGAAAGCCGCGACCATCCATCTGGTAGAAACCAGTCCTGTTCTGCAAAAAAAGCAACAGAGCCTTCTATCAGACCATGAAATAAACTGGCATGAGACGATCCCTGAATTTGATAGCGGACCGGTCCTGATAATTGCCAACGAGTTTTTTGACGCCCTGCCCATTCGCCAGTATGTGCTGACGGACGGAACCTTGAAAGAGCGCGGCGTAACCTGCGAAGGTCATTCTTTTGCCTTTACCTTGCTGGACAAGACGGAAAGTACTATTCCCCGGTCTCCTGTTCTGCCGGAACTGCAGGAAGGTGATATTGTTGAAACATCTCCCATGGCGGAAATCCTTCACCGCCGGATAGCAAAACAGCTCCGATCACTGGGAGGAGCCGCCCTTTATGTAGATTATGGGACGACAGACCGGACCGTGGGCGATAGTTTCCAGGCTGTT
This sequence comes from Alphaproteobacteria bacterium UBA6062, assembly GCA_002428885.1. Lineage (GTDB taxonomy): Bacteria > Pseudomonadota > Alphaproteobacteria > Sneathiellales > Sneathiellaceae > Sneathiella. Next base: position 4,080 of record DIYE01000175.1, on the reverse strand, counting down.
AGAAACCATCAATTTACCGACCCTCTGGATCAGCCGGGGCAATCGGACATCACCGCCCATGTCGACTTTTCAACCCTGATCCAAATTGCCGAACAAGAGGCATGTGATGTCCTGCCGGTCACCTCACAGGGGCGGTTTCTGGAAAGACTGGGGATCGAAGCCCGGGCACTGGCTCTTTCCAGATCCGCAAACGACGTGCAAAAAGAGGCAATAGCCGCTGACCTGAAACGACTGGTCAGCGCCTCCGGGATGGGAACCCTGTTCAAGGCCCTGTCTTTTTATCACGCTATGCAGGCCCCGCCGGCAGGATTTGCAGAGGATTAAACAATGATAAAAAGCCCACTTCTCGAAAACGACTTGATAGCACACGGGTTTTTCACGCGAAAGCACGGCGTGTCAGAAGGTCTGTATGAAGGCCTTAATTGTGGCGCCGGTTCTGACGACGAACCGGAAAAAGTTGCTGAAAATAAACGCATCGCCATGCAGCTTCTGAACCTGGACGAAACAGCGCTTGCAACCCTCTATCAAATCCATAGCACTGACGTTGTCACAGTGACCTCTCCATTTAAGGACGGGGAACGCCCGAAAGCTGATGCAATGGTAACGCGCCAGCCAGGGATAGCCCTTGGTATCCTGACCGCAGACTGTGTTCCCATCCTTTTTGCGGATGTCGAAAACGGTGTTATCGGCGCAGCTCATTCCGGCTGGAAGGGAACGGTCGGAAATATTTCAGCCCGCGTTATCTCTGCCATGGAGAAGCTTGGCGCCAGGAAAAGCTCAATCCGTGCCGCCGTCGGACCGGCCATACAGCAGATTTCCTATGAAGTTGGCCCTGATTTCCCGGCACCTTTTCTCGCCTTGGATGCTGCTAATGAACAGTTTTTCATACCGTCAGAGAAGGCTGGCCATCATATGTTCGATCTCACCGGATTCGTGAAAAGCCAGCTGGACGATCTGGGGATCGCGAAAACGGATCTGGTAGATCAGGATACCTGTACCGAAGAAAGCAGTTTCTTCAGCTACCGAAGAATGTATAAAAGGGGGGAAGCAGATTATGGCCGTCAGCTATCGGCCATTGCGCTTCGTCAGGGCTAAGAGAAGGGATCTCACCCTGGCGACATACAGTATAGAAGTTTTGATTTAACGATTGTCATGACTTTGATCCGGGAAACAGCATGCCTCATCTGGTGATTTTTCTCTTCTTATGCCTGCTCGGCATGGTGGCCAGCTGTGCGCTTTAACTATTTTATTCCCGGACTGGCGGTTTTTGCCCTTCTGATTGTTGCAGCCTGCCAACCGCTGGAACGCCCCTTTCAACCAACAGTTAAATCGGGAACCCGGATAGTACCGGGTCCGCGCGCATCCCTTTATATTGAGCCTGTACAAAACGGACCTGAAGAACTGAGCGTGGCGCTTGCCAAGAAACTGCAGGATTTGGGAATTGCAGCCTTTACAGGGGACAAACCGGAAAACCGTTATCACGTTAGCAGCGAAATCTTCCTAAAAGATAAGGCAAGCTACGTTATCTGGACCGTTATGGACCCACAGGGAGAGAAAACCAATCTCACGACGACCCGAAAAATCGGCGAGATTGTCGATGGTATGCCCATTGATACAGCCGATCTTGATACAACAGCACTACATTCCGCGAGTGATATAGACATCATGCTGGGCGGTTCTGGTATCAATTTTGAGAAACTTGATAAGCCGCGGGTCTATGTCCCAATCGTTGCCGATGCACCCGGGGATGGCTCCGAGACTCTGTCCGCTGCCATGCAGGATCATATGGTTAAATACGGGATTGATGTATTGCCGGACCAATGGCAGGCGACATACCTCATAAAAGGAACCGTTTCCATCACCAAGCCTCTGGCTGGCACTCAGGTTGTTTCTATTGTCTGGAAGCTGGAAAGACGGAACGGAGAATATGTCGGCAAGGTGGAACAAAAAAACAGAATCAGAGCTGGAACTCTTAACGGACCGTGGGGTCCGGTCGCCAGCGCTGCAGCCCAAGGTGGTGCGAGAGGGATCCTGAAATTGCTCAGGCAGGCAGAGCCAGCTTACTTTAACAAAAAAAGCGGATAATAAATGGCAGGTCATCCATTTTTTCGCGTATAAATCGTTTACAGATTTATTGCTCCTTGGTAAATTCCGGCCCGCTGTCGGGGTACTGATCTGAAACCGGCAGATTTATGTTGTTTGACCATGTCAGACCTGGCGTTGGCTAGAGTGTATTGTCTTTAGAGGACCTTTCACATGAAAGTGCTTGCGGGAAACAGCAATCGCCCCTTGGCGGAAGCTGTCGCTAAATACCTTGATCTTCCCTTAACTGATGCAGCCGTCCGACGTTTTTCGGATATGGAAGTTTTCGTCGAAATCCATGAAAATGTTCGGGGGGAAGATATTTTCATTGTCCAGCCGACATCTTTCCCAACAAATGACCATTTGATGGAACTACTGGTTTGCATTGATGCGTTAAAACGGTCTTCCGCAAAACGAATCACCGCAGTTCTTCCTTATTACGGCTATGCCCGTCAGGATCGGAAACCTGGACCACGGACGCCGATATCTGCAAAACTCGTTGCCAATCTGGTAACAACAGCAGGGGCCGACCGGGTTCTCACACTTGACCTGCATGCGGGTCAGATTCAGGGTTTCTTCGATATTCCCACCGATAACTTGTTCTCTGCGCCGGTTATCGTACCAGATATTGAAGAACAATATGGCCGCGGCGGCGATATTACCATTGTATCACCGGATGTTGGCGGTGTTGTCCGCGCCCGTGCTTTTGCTAAAAGACTTGACGCAAATCTTGCAATCGTTGATAAGCGCCGTGAAAAAGCTGGTGTTTCCGAAGTCATGAACATCATTGGTGATGTGGAAGGACAGACCTGTATTCTGGTTGACGATATTGTCGACAGTGCAGGTACCCTTTGCAATGCTGCCGGTGCCTTGGTGGAAAAAGGTGCCAAACGGGTCGCGGGCTATGTAACCCACGGTGTCCTGTCAGGTGGTGCCATTTCCCGGATCAATGATTCCGCTCTGGTCGAGATGGTGACAACGGATAGCATTCTGGCGACGGAAGCTTTTAAAGCCTCCACAAAGATGCGTCAGATCTCCATTGCTCCGCTCATTGGTGAAGCAATGAAAAGAATTTCACAGGAAACTTCGGTTTCCAGCCTGTTTGATTGATCAGACAGGATATTCGGCGCGGGCACCCCTGGAGGCTCGCGTCTTAACTGACACCGGGATGATCCCGGTGTTGCTCGTTTATAGGAGTTAGAAAATGAGCGAAAATGCAACTCTGATTGCAGAAACACGCGACCGGGTAGGAAAGGGGACCTCCCGTGCATTGCGTCGTGAAGGCCGTACCCCTGCGGTTATCTATGGTGACAAGAAAGAAGCTGTTTCCATTTCCCTGGAAACCAAGGAGCTTGTGAAAGCTCTGAATACCGGTTCTTTCATGTCTACAGTTTACACCGTTCAGGTGGGCAAGACGAAACATAACGTTCTGCCTCGCGACCTGCAGCTGCATCCGGTAAAGGACAGCCCGGTTCATGTGGATTTCCTGCGCGTTTCCGCCAAATCCAAAATCGCGGTTAACGTTCCGGTGAACTTCCTCAACGAAGACAAATGCGCCGGCCTGGTCCGCGGCGGTGTTCTGAACGTTGTCCGACACGAAGTTGAAATGCTGGTTCCGGCCGGTGATATTCCTGAGTCTCTGGAAATCGACCTGACTAAATTTGACATTGGCGACAGTGTTCATATTTCCGATTTCGATCTTCCGAAAGGCACAGAGCCGACCATTACGGATCGTGACTTCACAGTCGTGACCATTGCTGCTCCTAGCGGCGGCGCTGGCGATGATGCCGGTGATGAAGATGGTGAAGGCGCCGAAGGTGACGCTGAAGAAAGTTCAGAAGACTCCTAAGTCAGGAGCTAGGAGCATGTTTCGTTTGGTAGGAACCATTTGATGGAGCCAAATCAGTTCATATCCAAGGCGCGTTGCGCAGCGCGATGCGGCGCATCGGGCAAGCATCGCAACGTAGGAGATGGGCTGATTTGGCCCACCGAAGGCCG
>DIYE01000085.1:4705-14996 GCA_002428885.1 Alphaproteobacteria bacterium UBA6062 | reverse complement strand
CGTAGCCCCTCCCGCCAGACGAATTCTGGGATCCAGCGCCGCCAGCAACAGATCAGAAATAAACACGCCGATTACCGTGAGCAAGGCCAGGAACATCAGGAAGGATCCGGCCAGATACTGATCCTGGTTGCGCAGAGCTTCCAGCAGCATGGGACCGGCCGTCGGCAGGCTGAGAACCGCACTGACGATCACGGAGCCGGAAATCACGTCCGGCAGAAGGTTCCCGATATCCGCAATAAACGGATTAAGCGACATGCGGATCGGATATTTGACCAGAGACTTGATTCTGGGAACGCCTTTGGCTTTCGCGGTCGTCACATACTGCTTTTGCAATTCATCCAGCAGATTGGCGCGCAAGCGGCGGATCATGGCAGCCGTTCCGCTTGTTCCAATGACAATCACCGGAATGATCATATGATCGATAACCGACAGCACCTTATCCACGCTCCAGGGCTGATCGAGATATTTCTCATCCATCAGGCCACCAATGGACAGCCCGAAATAGTAGTTGGCGTAATAGAGCAGGACCATGGCGAGCAGGAAATTCGGCGTCGCCAGTCCCAGATAACCAACCAGGGTAAAACCGTAATCCCCAATGGAATACTGCCGGGTCGCCGAATAGACACCGATGGGGAAGGCCACGGCATAAATAAACAGGATGGTAGAAAAATTGATCACAAAGGTAAGCAGCATTCTGTCGCCCAGAACCTCACTGACCGGAAGATCGTAAGCGAAAGAATGTCCCCAGTCCCCTTGCAGCAATCCTGAAAACCCGTTGGGACCCGGCCAGAAGCCCATCCAGATCGCATATTGCTCTACAAGCGGTTTATCCAGGGAATATTGCTCCCGGTAGAAGGCGATTTTCGCAGCAGCAGACGCAGATTCGCCCTGCGCTTTCAATTCCTGCAGCTGATTGGACAGATAATCTCCAGGCGGCAACTGGATGATAATAAAGGTCAGGATACTGATCACCAGAAGGGTCGGAATCATGACCAGAATGCGCTGGGTGAAATAGCTGAACATTTGCTCTACTGGCTCCCTTCACCGCTTTCATCAAACCAGAACAGGTCCGGATGATAGATGCCGAACTGCGCACCGGGGTTCCAGTTAAAAATCGCTTTTTTTGGAACATTTTTCAGCGTGTCCTTGACGACAATCGGCTGCAGGATCCCGCTTACCACGCCAATAGTGAATTGCTGCTCTGCATGAATGCTCAGCATTTCCTTCCAGACTTCTGCCCGTTCGTCATCGGATTTTGCATTAAGCCACTGGCCATACAGCTCATTCAGTCGCCGGGCTTCCGGGATATCTGCTTCTTCCCCGGACTCACCCTTGGTTTCAAAATGCTGTCCCCATTTGGGCCACTGATAGCTTGTCTGACTGGTGGTCGCGAGAGGGGCCGGGCTTGATTTGGGTGTCGGCACCCCGTTCTCCAGGCCAGACCAGACCGACATGACCGTTTCACCGGCAAAAATACGGTTCCGGAAAACGGACCGCTGGGAAGGTTTGATAAAGAGCGCGATGCCAATTTCCCGCCAGGAATCCCTTATCAGTTCCAGAACATCGGATTGTTCCGAACTTTCACCCGCCGTTTCGACAATCATCAGAAGCGGCTCCCCGTTCGGTAAAAGCCGGATCCCTTCCTCATTCCGCTTCTGTAGACCGACCTCATCCAGCAGGGCATTGGCTTTTTCGATATCCAGAACCGCCCACCGGGTTCTGAGATTATCAGAATAAAGCGGGCTTTGCGGCTGTACGGTATTGTTTCCTTCTGCCGCCAGACCGAAGAACAGAACGTCGTTGATTTCTTCCCGGTCGATACCAAGAGACAAGGCCCGCCTGAAACGCACATCCCGGGTCAGTTTGCGCCAGACCGGGTCAACGGCATTCAAATTGGGATAAAGCACGATGTGCGATCCGCGAACCGTTGGCCAGAGCAGTGTCCGGTATTTTGATCTTTTTTCATTCTCTTTAAGGAAAGTCGCATCCTGCAGCTTGATGGCCCGGGCCTGCAAATCCACATCTCCCGATGCCGCCTTGGCGGAAATCAGCTTGCTTTCGGAGACCGACAGGATAACCCGGTCAATATAGGGGAGCTGACGTCCTACCGGGTCGATCCGGTGGAAATACGGGTTTCTGACGCCAACAAAACGGTTAGCGGGTGCTGCTGTTGTGTTCAGCCAGGGCTGTAATGTGGGCAGGTCGGGATTATCAAACTTATAGAGATTGTCTTTGCGGTTATGATTGGACGCCCAGGATTTGAACTTGATCTTCTGGATCTTGTTCATCTTGGACTTGTCCACATACCGGTCGTGATATTTTTTCAGGTAATGAGCCGGCCTGTATATCAACAAAGGAGATGCCCCCGCCAGCAAAGACAGAAAATTTGGATTGGGTTTCTTCCAGGCATAACGGACTGTCCAGGCGTCCGGGAAAGTCACGTCCGGATACTCGCCTTCCACCAGAAGAGAAGCCGGCGGTCCGGTCGGAGACAGTTTCTTGTGATTGGCCACATCTTCCCACCAGTAACGGAAGTCTTCCGACGTGAAGGGTGCGCCATCGGACCAGCGATGCCCTTTGCGCAAGTGGAAGGTAAAGATCCTGTTATCCTCCACTTCAAAGTCCTGCGCAATGTCCGGTGCGATCGTCAGGTCAGGCGTATAACCGACCAGTCTGGCATAGCCATAGACGAACATCAGTTTAACATCGGACGCACCACCGATCAGGCTGTGCAGGCTGCCGCCATACCGACCCTCGGTTTGCCCTTCCATCAAAGGCAGTGTCAATGGGGTTTCCGGCAACCTTTCCTGCATCGGTGGCAGGGTTCCTTTACTAACGGCATCCTTGAAGTAGGGGATTTCTGTCTTCTGTGCAGCGGAGACAGTGCCGGTAAAAACCAGCAGGGCGATCATCAACGTGATATGCCGGATCAGCTTGCTCACTGTTTCAACTCCGCCTTGTCCGTACCTTCCTCAACCCTGACAAAATGCCCCTCCCCGAGATCCATCATCATGGCATGACTGTTTTCATCCACCGTGAATGGGGCAGGCCAGGCTGACGGATCAGAGGCTTTTTCCTCCACCAGATGAGAGAAATCCAGCTTATGCTTGGGATCCGGTTCCGGAACCGCGGCCAGCAAACGCTTGGTATAGGGATGTATAGGCTCCCGGAACAAAACATCCCGAGGCGCTGTCTCCACCAGTTTCCCACGGCACATAACTGCAATCCTGTCCGCAATATAATCCACAACGGCCAGATTGTGGGAAATAAAGAGATAGGTGAGTCCAAGCTCCTTCTGAAGATCTTTCAGAAGATTGAGGATCTGAGCCTGAATGGAAACATCCAGCGCCGATACGGGCTCATCGCAGATCATCAAGTCGGGTTTGAGAGCCAGCGCCCGGGCAATCCCGATCCGTTGCCGCTGACCGCCTGAGAAGGAATGCGGATAACGGCGCAGAAAACGCACATCCAGACCAACCAGGTTCATCAGTTCCTTGACGGTCTCTTCCCGCTCTTTCTGGGTGCCGACATTATGGATCACCAGCGGTTCGGAGATAATATCGAAAACCGTCATCCTTGGGTTCAGGGACGAGAAAGGATCCTGGAATATAAACTGAACCTTCTGGCGATAGTCAAACAGCTCTTTCTTGCCGAGGTTAAGCACATCCAGATCCGTTCCCCGATCATTATAGGTCACGGACCCGTTGCTCGCGGACAGTGCCCGCAGGATCATTTTTGACAGGGTTGTCTTGCCGCAACCGGATTCTCCCACCAGTCCAAGACATTCACCCGGCCGTATGAAAAAGCTGACTTCATCAACAGCCTTGACGGAACCGCCGGGCTTGGAGCCCAAAAGAGTTGTCTTTCGGGTTGAAAAGGTCTTGCTTAAGCGATCGACTTTGAGGATCGGCTTGTCATCCGCTTTACTGACATCCCGGGGATTAGCCTGGCTCAGGAAATTACTGTCTTTTTCACGCTTGATTTCGCGGATCGGCGTGAGCCGTTCTCCGTCTTTCATATGGAAACGGGGTACAGCCTTCAAGAGTGCCTTCAGGTAGGGATGCCGTGGATCCCGGAAGATATCTTCAAGGGTTCCCTGCTCCATAACCTTACCGTGATACATGACCACCACTTCATCCGCCATACTGGCCACCACCCCAAGGTCGTGCGTAATCATCAGGATGGCCATTTTCAGCTTTTTCTGCAAAGACTGCATCAGATCAAGGATCTGCGCCTGGATGGTCACGTCCAGCGCCGTGGTCGGCTCGTCGGCAATCAGCAATGCCGGATGACAGATCATGGCCATGGCGATCATGGCTCTCTGCCGCAGTCCCCCGGACAGTTCAAACGGATAGGTATTGAACGCGGATTCAGGGTCGGGAAAACCCACAAGCCGCAACATGTCCTTGGTTATGTCCTCTCCCTCCGCCTTGCTTTTCTTATGGTGCAGGTGAAGGGCTTCGGAAATCTGGTTACCGATCGTGTGAAGCGGCGACAGGGATGTCATGGGTTCCTGGAAAATAATAGTAATCCGGCCCCCACGGATCTGGCGCATTTCCCGACTGTCCGGTTTCAGTTTGGCAATGTCATAGAAATTTCCAGGCTTCTCCGGGTCAAAGAAGATAATCTCGCCTTTGCGAATACGGGCCGCCTTGGGCAGAATGGACATAATGGCCTGGCTGATAACCGATTTACCGGAACCGGATTCGCCAACCAGGGCCACCGTCTTTCCTTCCGGCACCCGGAAGCTGACACCATCAACCGCTTTGACGATCCCCTCGGCAACCTCGAATTCGATCTTCAGGTCGCGCACCAGCAACACGTTGGACATCAGCTACTCTTTTCCCCGAATTGCAGGTTATCCGAATATCCGCTAGCTGCCATCACCCCCAATATGTCCAGATTTCGCCGCGTGGTCGCGCTCAACGACACGCGCTTTTCTGCCGCGACAGAAACGCAGATCCCGACCAGATCTTCAAAATCCGTGACAGTTGACTCTATTCTCAACCGGACACCTTTACCTGTTAGCTTGAGCTGCATCCATCCTTTCTCTCCATCCCTCCGAGTAGAGAAATAGGAAAGGTCCAGCCTCTCAAGCGCCTCCCATTCAATTGCCCTGGTCCGTATTCCGGTTATGGATATATTTTGGTCCGAAATACAAATCCTGGCAATTTGCCGATCAAATGCTCTTACCCCATATAAAACAAACAGGCAAAGCAAACATCCCAATATGTAAACAATGACAGATGAAGGCTGTAACAACAAGAGGGGAACCGCCGTTACTACTATTCCAAGGCCGGCCCGCCATATTTCACGGGATATTTCTTGGATGGGATAGCGATATTCTTTCATCTGTCCTGTTTTTCAAGACCGCCACCTTAGCGGAAGCAATCATTTTAACCCCTTACGCCATCAGAGCCATAGCACCGGGCAGTGTCAACCATCTTACAGCCGGATGATTATTCAGGTGATCCAGTAATGTGAAAACAACCCGCCAGACTTGCTCGTCATGAACAAGGTGATGCGTTAGAAGGCCGGTCGGCTCCAGCTGATCGGCAAATCCGGTGCGACGGGCTTTGAGGTGGTTCAAGGCCATATCGACAATTTTACTGTCTTTATAAGCACTCCTGTCTCCGCGCCAGAAAATCGGATCAATATGGGTATTGATTTCCACAACACCGTGAACCGGCATGGCTTCTCGCCTGGCGTTAAAGCGGGACAGTCCTGAGAAACCCAGTTCTTTCAAGTCAGGAATAAGTGTTTCCGGCAAGCGGTTCCAGGGCGGCACAAAAAAAGGCAGAAAGTCATCGCCGAACAGTTCTTCCATCCGGCTCTTGCCGGCCTGAAGATCACGAATACTCTCCTCCCGGGGCCTGCTGTCCGGAAATTCGCATTTTTTTTCTCCTTCCGGCGCGTAATTGCGATGCTGAACACCATGCTGCAGCAGGTGGCATCCATCCAGATTCTCTCCGATAAGCGGATCCACCTGATCCGGAATAACCGCCAGATTCAGTGGGATATCAAACCGCTCCCTAAGGCCAAGCAACCTGTCAAATGCATCCGTTGGCTCATTCAGGTCATCGTCCCGCCACCAGAAGGTGGCAATTTTTCCCGCTTGATGCCAGAAATCCAACTCTTCGTTCAGGCGGACCCAATCACTCATGATCTTTCCTTCATCCAGCCCTGAAGCAGGCGGACAGAAGTTTCGGCACCTGAAACATCGATCTCAGCACAGCTGGAGGGTCCTGTCAGTGCCTCATCAATTTTAACCGCCAATATCTCAGGGCTTAACCCGTTCTCATCCGCAATATGCAAGGCTCCCTTGGCCGCAAGCAGTTCGGCTCGCAGGGTTTGCTCCGTCTCGACACCACCGGCATAGGGAACAATCACTGCCCGGCATTTCGCGTGCAAAATTTCCATAACGGTGTTGTAGCCGCCCTGACTGATAGATAAGGCACAGTTCATCAGAAGTGTCGTGAAATCACGCCTGGCCCGCTCGACAATGACACCATCCGGCGCCAGCGATGCCAGTTCGTCAAAAACCGGCTTTTCAACTGTTGCGCCGACCATCACACGCCAGATGCGATCCTTTGCCGAAGACAAAGCCCGCGCCTGCATAGCAGTTTTCAAAAGATCCGCCCCTACAGCACCGCCACCGCTCGAAACGATCACCTCTCCTGCACCCGGCGCGTCTTCTCCGCCACGCACGCCGGTCCGGTCCACCACATATCCCGTATAGGTAATCCTGTCAGCAATACGGGCCGTATGCGGGAAGGTTTTATCCAGGGATATCAGGGTCGGATCCCCGTGCACCATGACTTTGTCGAAATATTGCTCCACCAGCTCCAGCATCTCGTCATTCCGACCCGGTTTGGTCTGGGCCACCAGAATATCCCGCACGGAGGAGATAATGAGGGGCGGTTTTTCGGCATTTTTAGCGGCGTCCAGAAGGGGTAAAAGCTCGAAACGCATCTGTCGGCGTCCAAACGGGAAAAGTTCGGTAATCAGAATATCAGGCTGGCTCTCTCTCCAGATTTCCAGCAGTCTGTCTGCCCGCCGGGCCCGCCAGTCATCATCAATCTGATTGCCCTCTTCATCCACCAATGTCTTGAAAAACAGATCCGTGGCACGAGTCGCGGGAAGCTGAACAATCCTGGCACCCCCGAGATCAATGTCGATTTTATGACCGCCGGAGACAACTGTTACATCCATGCCGGAGCGAACCATGTTCCGGGCCAGTGTCGCCGTCCGGCGCAAATGTCCGATCCCCAACAGGTGCTGAACATAAAACAGGACTTTTATTGGCACTGTTTGATTACTCATATCTGCTCCAGACTGATATTAGCCTGCTCTACATTTAACGATCCACTGTCTCTAACGTGAAACAAGTGGGCACAATTCCAGTCAAATGAGACCGGTGATATGTCCGTCATATCCCAATCATAAGCGAGGGATTTAAGGGCGCGGATCACTCCTTTGTGAGTAACCGCAATGGTTGGTTCTTTCAAAGATAAAAGCCATGGCCGCAAACGCTTCTGAACATCGGCAGGACTTTCGCCGCCCTCCGGCGTCATCTGCAGACCCCGTTTTTCATTCTCAAGCATGGAAGGCCCCAGTGTCTCTCGCAGTTCCCGAATGGTATGACCTTCCCAGGCACCCCAGTCCATTTCAATAAGCCGCTCGTCAATCTCCACATCTGTCCCGCCGAGGATCACCGCTGTCTCCCGTGCCCGGGTCAGCGGGCTGCTGACCCACCTGAAAGACCGGAAGGCTTCAGGAATTCTATTCCCTGAAAGAAGGGTCCGCCCCTCATCATTAAGTGGGATATCCCGCCGTCCCTGCAATTTTTTCTGCAGGTTCCAGTCAGTTTTCCCGTGACGGATCAGCAATAGCGGGATCATGATCGGCATGCCTTTATATGAGTGTCCAGAAGAGAGGCGGCCTTCTCCAGACTTCTTTCTTCGCGCACAAATATCTGGGCATTATCGCCAAACTGTGTCCTCAATTCCGGATCATTTATCAGTTTCCTGATCAGCTCCGCGAAAGCCTGCATGTCATTTTCCGGGGACAAGAGCCCCGTTCTCCCGTCCAGAACCACATCGGGAACACCTCTGATACGACCGGCCACAGAGGGCAGGCCGCAGGCACCGGCTTCCAGAAAAACCATACCATAAGCTTCCCCGGAGGCTGGCCAGACATAGAGATCGGCAAGCCGATAGAGCGCATAAAGATCTTCCTGAGGCCGTTCACCCATCCAGAGAACGTTGTCCTCAAACGATCTAAACATCTGCTCAATGTCAGCTCTTTTTTCACCATCACCAACAATGACAAGCTGCCAACCCTCTTTTGGCAGATAGGAGAGTGCTTCCGCCAGTTGACGATAGGAGTTGAGCTTGTCGCCGCTGCGCATCATCGCAACGGTCAGAAGCGTCAGGCAATCAGGCTTCAGTCCCGCTATTATACTCTCCTTCTCCAGCAGGCCCATTTCAGGGGATTGCGGTAATTCATCTAAAAAAGGAGGCAGATAAACCAGTTTCTCTTTCGAGGAAACAACGGGTTTCAGGCATTCTCCATCCAGCCGTGTCATATGAAAAACCCGATCCGCCTGTCCGATTGCCGCTTCCGCCGCAGCATAACCGGATGCCCAGAGGCCTGTTTTGCGTTTTGGGGCATGGCTGGCTTCCGCAATCAGATAGGGAATGCCCAGTGCTTTTGAGACAACCGGTCCCAGATAGTCCGGCGCCTTGTGATAGACATGATAGGTAAACCAGACATCCGGCCAGCCCTTTTCAGGCATTGTCCTGAAGCTTTTGATAAGCCGCTGCGCTTCCTGATGCCCCGTCTCTTCGATCTCCGACTGCAACTGCAGATTACCCGTTTTGTTAAAACTCCTGAATTCAGAAGCAAGATCGACTTTATGCCCGCCTTTTCGAAGCGCCTGGCCGATCAGCCGTGCCATTCGCCTGTCCCCTGAAGGGGTCGGATGATCCGGTGATTTCATGGGAGCATAGAAGGCGATTTTCACGTTTCAGGCTCCGCTGCAACCTCGTCAGAATTTCTACCCAGAAACCTGTTTGCAAGCTGGTCAATCCAGCGATCAGCGTCAAAACCCTCCCGCAGGATCCGGGCACCTTCATCGGAAAACCGGCGACGCTTATCGGGATCCGCGATCATATCAGAGAGAGCGGCAGACAGAGCCGCCGGATCCCGTTCCGGCACCAGCAATCCGCTTTTTCCAGAAACAACCAGTTCCGGTATGGCCGAGACCGCTGTTGAGACGACAGCCACTTTCTGGCTTTGAGCCTCCATCAACACATTCGGCAGGCCATCCCGGTCACCATCCTCGGCGATCCGGCTGGCCAGAACGAAGATGTCAGAAGCCTGTAAGTCTTCAAGAACCTTTTTCTGGGGTTGCGCCCCGCGCCAGGTTATCCGGCTCGAAAGCCCCAGTCTATCGGCTTGATCTTTCAGATCCTGTAATAACGGCCCACCGCCGATATGGGTAAAATGCCAATGCTGGTCAGCGGGCAACGCTGCCAGAGCCTTCAAAAGATCATCATACCCCTTTTTAAGGACAGCCCGGCCAACCGAAACAATCCTGACGGGATCTTCCTCCTCAGATCCGTTCCGCCGATAACGGCGCATCTCCAGATCCGGAAACCGTTTCAGATCCAGCCCGTGATACATCAGGGAAACCCGTCCCTCTTCCGCGGCAAGGCCTTTCAGATATTTCGTATTGAAGGCCGTGCAGGTTACCAGCCAGTCCAGATCATCCAGCTTCTCTTTCAATTCCCATTCAGGGGATGTCCAGATATCCTTCGCATGGGCCGAACAGCTCCAGCCTTTATCGCTCAAACGCGCGGCATAACGGGCTACCGAAGCCGGCGTATGAAGGAAATGCGCGTAAATCTGTTGCGTGCCTTCCGGTAGCTCCGCCGCCAGAACCAGCGCCTGGCCGAACCGGCGAACCCGGTTGGAGGTGCGGTCCCGTTTCAGGTCCTTCAGCCACAAACGCTTTACCGGCTTATAGGCAGGACGTCGCCGCACCTGCCACCAGGCTTTCAGAACCCGCAAAGGCTCCTGATACAGATATTCCGGCAGGTAAGTTACAGGTGCCTTGATTTCATCATGGATCGGATGGGTCGTTTTATCTGTCGGATGACGCAGGGAAATCAGATGCAGGCGAACGCCCCGCTTCTCCAGGGCCAGCAGTTCCTGTGCGATAAAGGTTTCGGACAGCCGGGGATATCCCTTTAGAACAACGGTAATCAACGGATTTGAAGAAGGCTTG
>DIYE01000085.1:0-4628 GCA_002428885.1 Alphaproteobacteria bacterium UBA6062 | reverse complement strand
GTCTGACATAGGGTTCCGAACCAATAAGGCACAAAGCTTATCTGATACGGGCAGCCGCTCATAAATTCAACCTTCAATCCACTCACAGGGAGGTTACCCAAATGTGTCCCCCGCCTCGTCAGCTGCACATGTTTCTTGTTGCATCCGGGGAAAATATGAAACAGTCTAAGGCCAACGGGGGCTCTGGAGCGAAAAACAGAACCAGACAGAATAGCCGGACGGACTGGGTTATATGGAACACAGCATCTATAAATATATTCTGCGGCACAGCAAGAAGCAGCAGATTATTCTGACCCTTCTCTCTTTCGCCTCTTTCCCGTTTCTCTATTATTATCTCGAACTACCCAAGATCATCATCGATCAGGCCATTCAGGCCAAAGACATTATTTTCCCGGTGGAAATTGCCGGGATTGAAATTGATCAGAAAGAATTTCTCTATGTCTCGGTCGGCATGTTCCTGCTGCTGGTGGTCATCAACCAGTGTTTCAAATATGTCATCAATGTCTATCAGGGTATAACCGGCGAACGGATGCTCCGCCGTCTGCGATATGAGCTCTACAGTCGGATCCTGCGCTTCCCCCTTCCAAGTTTCCGCAAGAAAAGCTCCGGTGAAATCATTCCCATGATCACTGCAGAGGTGGAGCCGCTTGGCGGCTTTATCGGGGAAGCCTATGCCCTGCCGGCTTTTCAGGGCGGGTACCTTATCGTGATCATGAGTTTCCTGCTCATCCAGAATGTCTATATGGCACTGGCTGCTATTGCGCTTTATCCGGCCCAGGCCTACTTCATTCCAAAATTGCAGAAGAAGGTCAATTTGCTTGGCAAGCAACGGGTCAAACTGGTGCGCGGCCTGTCAGATCAGATCGGCGAGACCGTTGCGGCGGCCCAGGAAATACACGTCCATGACGGCTCCAACTATATGCGGGCTGACTTTACCCGTCAGTTGGGTCGGATCTTCGATGTCCGCTACCGTATCTATCTGCTGAAATTTGTCATCAAGTTCCTCAATAACTTTATTCAGCAACTCGGACCGTTTTTCTTCTACGCTCTCGGCGGCACCATGGTGATCAACGGCACGCTGGAAATCGGTACTCTGGTCGCTGCAATCTCTGCCCATAAAGAAATGGCTGCACCCTGGAAGGAGCTGTTGTCTTATTATCAGCGCCGGGAAGACGCCCGCATCAAATATGAACAGGTCGTCGAACAGTTTGAACCTGCCGGTATGCGGCCAGAGGATAACCAACTGGTTGAACCCGACACCATTCCGGTCCTGAGCGGCGAACTGGTCGGCAGCAATATTGTTCTGGCCGACGATACAGGTTCTGCTCAGCTTGAAGGGCTTAATATCCGGCTTAGTCTTGACAAAAAGGTCGCCATTGTCGGCCAGGCAGGCTCAGGCCGTGAAGCCCTGCTGCAGATCCTGTCCCGCCTGATTGACCCTGACAAAGGCAAACTGACGGTCGGTGACCTGGATCTGATTGAAGCATCAGAGGCCATCGTTGGCCGCCGTATTTCCTATGTGGGTCAGAGCGGCTTTGTCTTCAATTCCACCATCGGAGACAATCTGTTCTTCAGCCTGAAACATCGACCACTGCATGATGTCAACTATGATGGAGAGGAAAAAGAGTTTCGTGAGTCTGATGCAAAAGAAGTTCTGTTGACGGGGAATTCCAGTGACGATTACGGCGCAGACTGGATCGACTATGAGAGTGCCGGTGTCGACAATCAAAGCGCCCTGGATATGAGGGCCATCGAAGTGTTGCAGATGGTGGATCTGGGGGACGATGTTTACCAGTTCGGCCTGCGCAGCAGTTTGAATCCGGAAGAAGATCCTGACACTGCAGATTTAATCCTGGCGGCCCGCCGGCGCTTCTACGAAAAGCTCGAAGCGGATCCGGGTCTTGCCAACCTTGTGGAGGGCTTTGCCAAGGACCGATACAACACCAATGCGACATTGGGGGAAAATCTGCTGTTCGGCACACCGGTCGGCGACGCTTTCGATCTCGACCGGCTTGCGGAAAATTCCTACGTTCAGAAGGTCATCGAAAAAGCCAATCTGACGGATTCTTTCCTGAAAATGGGCTATCAGGTCGCCACGCTGATGGTCGAACTGTTTGCCGACCTGCCGCCGGATCATGAATTTTTCCAGCTCTATGGTTTTATTTCCTCCGAAGAGCTACCGGAATATCAGGCGATCCTGAGCCGGGTGAGCGCCGACAGCCTGGATCAGCTCCGCGAGGAAGACCGCCTGCGCTTTATGTCGCTGCCGTTCAAGGTCATTCCGTCCCGGCACCGCCTGGGTGTTATCACGGAGGATATCCAGGAGAAGATCGTTGAAGCACGGGGCAATTTTGTCGATCATCTGCCAGGCCATCTGAAAGGCAGCATCGCTTTCTTCGATGAAGGCGCCTATAACGCCGCCGCCAACATTCAGGATAATATCCTGTTCGGCAAAATCTCCTTTGGCTTCGCCCAGGCCGCCGAGAAAATCGGCGCCGTCCTGGCCAGTGTTGTTGAGGAAATGGATCTCAAACGCACTATTATCAAAGTAGGTCTTAATTTCCAGACCGGCTCCGGTGGTGCCCGTCTCAGTGAAAACCAACGGCAGAAACTGTGTATTGCCAGAGCCATTATCAAACGGCCGGATATCCTGATCATGAGTCAGGCCACGGCCTCCTTCGACGGACGGACCCAGCAGCGGCTTGTGGAAAACATTCTGTCCGAATTTGAAGGCCGGTCAGTTATCTGGTCCATTGAAAAACCGGAAATGGCCTACTTGTTTGATCATATTGTTGTCATCAGTGGCGGGGTAATAACCGAGTCCGGCAGTTTCGATGACCTTCAGCAGAGTGGAGAGCAGTTCAAACTGCTGACTGCCTGACCCCGTATGCAGAGGAGAGTGTTACCGTGAGCCTGAGAGAAGAGGTTGAAACCCTGCGACAGATCCCGCTTTTCGCAAAAGTGGATCCGTCGAAAATCAAGCTGCTCGCCTTTACGTCAGAACGGGTCGTCTTTCAACCCGGCGATTTTGTCTGTCAGCAGGGCGAAATGGGCGACGCGGCTTATGTGATCATGAACGGCCAGGCGGATGTGATGGTCAATACCCCGTCCGGTCCGATTACCGTCGCAACCATGAACAAAAATGACGTGGTGGGCGAGATTGCCATCCTGATTAACATTCCCAGAACCGCAACCATCAAGGCGGCCTCTGAACTGACCACGTTACGCATCACAAAAGATCAGTTCTTCCGGATGACCGGCGAATTCCCGGAAATGGCCGTTGAAATGATGCGGGTTCTTGCCGAAAGGCTTGTCCGCACAACGGAAGAGCTGCAAAAAGCCAAGGAAAGCCTCCAGAAAGAAGATGATGGTGATTAATATCTCAGTCAGGGCCCTGGTTTCCTGACAATGCCTGTTTCAAAGTGGATTTCTGCCCTCTCCATCTATCGCGACCCTCGTGTTCTGGCCATTTTGTTTCTGGGCTTTTCATCGGGTCTGCCCCTGGCTCTGACCGGCACCACACTCGCCTTATGGCTGCGCGAAGAAGGGGTTTCCCTGACCTCCATCGGGCTGTTTTCCAGTGTCGCCACTCCTTATGCCCTTAAATTCCTGTGGGCGCCGCTGGTGGATAAGCTTCCCGTTCCGGTTCTAAGCCGTCTGCTGGGTCGCCGCCGGGGCTGGATGATCCTCACCCAATTTGCCCTGATGGCCGCGATAGTGGGTCTTGGCCTGACCAATCCGTCCCAAAATGCATTTGTCACCGCCCTGTTGGCCTTTTCTGTTGCTTTCTGCTCCGCCAGCCAGGACATCGTTATCGATGCTTACCGGGTCGAAATCTGTGACGAGAAAAGCATGGCGGCCGGGGCAGCAGCCATCGTCTTCGGTTACAGGATCGGTATGCTGGCCTCCGGCGCTGGCGCCCTTTATCTCGCGACATCAGTGAGCTGGTCCCTGACCTATGCAGTCATGGCCGGCCTTATTCTGGTTGGTGTAATCACTATTCTACTGTCAAAAGAACCGGCTACCCAAACCTCCGACCAGCCATCAAGCCCGGAGGAAAAGAAGGATTATACCGCCTGGCTGGAAGATGCGGTGGTGCGACCCTTTACGGAATTCCTGATGCGGCCCGGCAGCCTGGTTATCCTGGCTTTCGTTGTCTTTTATAAATTCGGTGACAGTCTGGCCGGGGTAATGAGCACCCCTTTCTTTTATGATCTCGGCTTTACAAAGATCGAAATTGCCAATGTGAGCAAGGTATATGGTACCATCGCGACCTTCGGCGGTCTTGCCCTTGGCGGTTGGCTGATGGCAGCGACAGGACTCTATCGAACTCTCTGGATTTGTGGTTTTCTGCAACTTTTCTCCAACCTGATGTTCGCTCTTCAGGCTCTGGCTGGCAATGACATCACTATGCTGTCCCTGACGGTCGGGGTAGAAAATCTGGCCGGTGGCATGGGAACTGCCGCTTTTGTGGCTTACCTGTCCAGCCTCTGCAATATTTCCTATACGGCAACCCAGTATGCGCTCCTCTCTTCCTTTATGGCGACGGCTCGGATCTGGTTCTCATCCCCCGGCGGCTGGCTGGCAGAACTGGTGGGTTACCTGAATTTCTTCCTGCTAACCACACT
>DIYE01000265.1 GCA_002428885.1 Alphaproteobacteria bacterium UBA6062 | reverse complement strand
TTGTTCGGGGGAAGGGCAATAAAGAGCGACTGGTACCCGTGAACCGGAGCGCCAAACAGGCTCTCGCCGCTTATCTGGAGGTGCGGGGCGTCTTTTGTGAAGGCACCGGGCATTCGCCTTACCTGTTCCCTTCGCGAGCGCGGGAAGGATACCTGACCCGGCAACGGTTTGGTCAGCTCCTTAAGGAGCTTGCGGCGGATAGCGGATTGATGCCCTCGCGGGTTTCACCCCATGTGCTCAGGCATGCCTTTGCCAGCCACCTTCTGGCGAACGGCGCTGATTTGCGATCGCTTCAGAAGATGCTCGGGCATGCAGATATTTCAACAACACAGATCTATACCCACGTGTTGGAAGAGCGTTTGACGGCTCTGGTCAAGGAGCATCATCCTCTCGCAACTGCAAAATAAACGGCTCGAAAACTTGACTCTATAACGCAGTTGCAGCAATTTGCCTTCATAACAACAAACGAAAAAGAGTGAGGTGAGGCCCCTTATGAGTTTTACAATTCCAGAATTTTGTCCGTCCCGGCTGAACAGATGTGAGCTGGCTGTTCCGGGCTCCAGCCCTAAATTCTTCGAAAAAGCCGCCAAGTCCGATGCCGACGTTATTTTCCTGGATCTGGAAGATGCCGTTGCGCCCAGCGATAAAGAACAGGCACGAAAGAACATCATCGAAGCCCTGCATGATGTTGATTGGGGTGACAAGGTCATGTCTGTCCGGATAAACGGTCTCGACACCCATTATATGTACCGGGATGTCGTTGATATTCTTGAAAAAGGGGGCGAACGTCTTGACCTGATCATGATCCCCAAAGTGGGAACAGCGTCAGATGTCTATGCGCTGGATATGTTGGCGACACAGGTAGAAACAGCCGTTGGCCGTAAGAAGAAAATCGGTTTCGAGCTGATCATTGAAACCGCGCTTGGCATGCAGAATATCCATGAGATTGCAGCCGCCAGCAAGCGAAATGAAAGCCTGCATTTCGGCGTTGCCGATTATGCGGCCTCCACAAAGGCGCGGACAACCTCCATCGGTGGCCCGAACCCGCTTTACGGTGTGCTGACCGATCCGGCGGAAGACGGCTCCCGCGATTATCACTGGGGCGATATGTGGCATTACGCCATTGCCCGGATGGTTGTCGCCGCCCGCGCAAATGGTCTTCGCGCTATTGACGGACCGTTTGGTGATTTCTCCGACCCGGATGGTTACACTGCTCACGGTAACCGGGCCGCTATTCTTGGTTGCGAAGGTAAATGGGCCATTCATCCCAGTCAGATTGAGCCGGCAAATGCGATTTTCACACCGGATGAGAAAGAAGTGGCCAAAGCCCGTCGTATTCTGGAAGCCATGGAAAAAGCACAGCAGGAAGGAGCCGGTGCTGTGGCTCTGGATGGCGGTCTGATCGATATTGCTTCCATCAAGCAGGCTGAAGCCCTGGTTCATCAGGCTGATATTATCGCTGCCCGTAAATAAATCCAGTTTCTGCTTGGGCATATGCTCAGGGATTTCTATATAGAGGCGGAACGGTTCATTGACGGAACCGTTCCGCCTATTTATTAATCAGGGTTCCGAAGCGATTATTGCCAGAGTTTGATAATGAATAATTTTCTTGATTTTGAAAAACCGATTGCTGACCTGGAAGGTAAAATCCGGGATCTGGAAAGCCTCGATAACGGGAGCGATCTGGAAATCAACGAAGATGTTGCCAAGCTCCGCGACAAAGCCAGCCAGCTTCTCAAAACCACTTATGCCAAACTCACGCCCTGGCAGAAGACCCAGGTGGCGCGTCACGTTGATCGTCCGAAATTCAAGGATATTACCGGTCAGCTGATTGAGGATTTTACGCCGCTTGCCGGTGACCGGGGATTTGCTGAAGATCACGCCATTGTCGGCGGCCTCGGTCGTTTCCGCGGCCAGACGGTTATGGTTATGGGAACAGAAAAAGGCAGTGATCTTGAAACCCGCCTTCATCACAATTTTGGCATGGCCCGTCCGGAAGGGTACCGTAAAGCACAACGTTTGATGACCATGGCGGATCAGTTTGGTGTTCCCGTCCTGACATTTGTGGATACCTCCGGCGCTTATCCGGGGATTGGTGCGGAAGAAAGAGGACAGGCTGAAGCGATTGCCCGGTCCATTCAGGTCAGCCTTGATGTCAGAGTTCCGGTTATTGCTTCCATTGTCGGCGAGGGCGGCTCCGGTGGAGCGGTTGCTCTGGCAACAGCAAACAAGGTGCTGATGTTCGAAAATGCCATATATTCCGTTATTTCACCGGAAGGCTGTGCTGCTATTCTCTGGAAAACAAGAGACAAGGCGCAGGATGCGGCCACAGCTATGAAGCTGACGGCGCAGGATTTGTTGAGCCTTCAGGTTATTGATCGGATCGTCGATGAACCGCTTGGCGGTGCCCAGAGGGATATTCCGGCAGCAATTGACGCGCTTGGTGATGCGGTTGAGGAAGAACTAAATGGCTTGCAGGATAAAGAGCCCGGAGAGCTGAGGGAAGAACGCAGGCGGAAATTCCTGGCAATTGGCCGTCTTGACGGCAACGCCTGACCGGAACGAGCAAGGGGCGCAGCAGCGCCCCTTTTATTTGGACAGTCGCGTTCTTTAGAGGCGGCTTTTAAACGCTTCTCCTAGCTGTTTGACGGATTGCTGGTGTTCCGTCCACTGGCGCCCGCCGATCATGCCGCCATCGACGATAAGATCTGCAGCATTGACGAAACTGCTATCATCCGAGGCAAAGAAAACGGCAGCACGGGCAATATCCTCCGGTAAACCTGCTCTTGGAATGGGCTGGGCTTTGCCCAGAATTTCAACAGCGATATCCGCTGTGCTCTCTGCCGCTTTTCCTTCGAGACCAAGGGCTTTGCCAAAAATACCAGTTGCTGTTGCACCTGGAGAGATGGAATTGACCCGCACGTTGGATTCGCCCAGCTCCATGGCTGCGCTGCGGGTTAGCTGGTGGACAGCCGCTTTGGCGCTGCTGTATACCATGGAGGTGGAATATCCCGCCAGATGACCGGCAATGCTGGCATTGTTAATGATACTGCCTGAACCCTGTTTCTTCATGATCGGTGCCGCATGCTTGATTCCCAGCAGAACACCGCCGAAGAGAACGGAAACCGCCTGCATGGCATGTTCATAGTCAACGGTTTCGACACTTCCGACAGGGGCAGGGCCACCGGCATTGTTGAACAGGACATCAAGGCGTCCAAATTTCTCTGCCGTCGCGCTGATGAGGTTTTTGACATCGGCTTCAACTGATACGTCAGCCCGGTGAAAATGGACGCCGTCCCCCAGCCGTTCGGCAATCTCATGCCCTTCTTTTTCCCGTCGGCCCGAGAAGACAACCGTTGCACCTTCTTCCTGAAAGATCTCCACGGATCTCAGGCCAATGCCACTTGTTCCTCCGGTAATGATGGCGATTTTGCCGTCCAGTTTTCCCATGATCAGGTCCTTTTTCATTTTTGTTTCTGCTTTACAGTAATGGAAAAGCGAAGCCGATTTGAAGAAAAAAGAGAGAAGAAATCGTAGGTGTTAAAAATCAATTCTATTTGATTTCAGCTATTTATCGTTGCAGACTTAGCGGCAGAAGCCACGAGGGGACCCGAGTTTTGCTCTATCATATTGTGATTATTGCGGCTTACGCGCTCACAGCCGTTGTCATTGCCCGGCAGATGCCGACCTATATTCCGGACATTGATCCCGTGATCGGTTACTGGGCCGGCGGTTCTTTCTTTCTTCTATGTGCCCTTCTTCATGAATTTATCATGCGCCGCGTAGAACGGTCTGTCATGAACCGCGAGATCCGGACGATCCGGCGGGATCTGGCAGATGCCGAAAATGGCCTTGAGAGATTTGAAAATATCCTGGGTGGCTTGGCCGGTGATGACGCGGATATGGATGGTTTCGCGAAGGAAATGAAAATGCTGAGAAAGCTGCTCAATCAGCTTTCTACGGAAATGAAGAAGGAGAATATTACCAAAAGCAAGCCTGCCCAGCTGCCTGAACAGGCCGTGACGGACGTAACAAGTCGGCCGCCATTGATTGCCAGGAAAGAGGAGGTCGTTGAAGAGAGCGGCCCCGACAAGGATGAGATCCTCGAAATCGTTCGCTCTGGTCTGCAGGAGAATAGAGTTGATCTCTATCTGCAACCTGTGGTCAGGCTGCCGCAGCGGCGCACACGTTTTTATGAAGCATTCTCGCGTATTCGCGGTCAGCGCGGTGAAATTATCACGCCTGGTCAATATCTTCCAATTGCCGAGGAAGCAGGATTAATCGGAACCATTGATAATCTCCTTCTGATCCGCTGTGTGCAGTTAATCCGTCGGGTTCGCCAGCGTAATAATGAGGTTGGTTTCTTTGTCAATGTATCAGCCCGTACGTTGCGGGATGATGCGTTTTTCCATCAGTTTGTTGAGTTTCTGGACCGAAACAGCGATCTGACAAAAAGCCTGATCCTTGAATTCTCTCAGGATGATATGGAACAGGCAACCGGACAGGTCAAAGATGGGTTGAGAACCCTGGCGGAAATGGGTTTCACTTTTTCCATGGACCGGGTTACCCGCCTCGATATTGATTTCAAGAAACTGGGCGAAGATAATTTCCGCTACCTGAAAGTCGCTGCTGCGGATCTGCTGCCGGGGGGAGAGGGGCTGCCGATGAACATTCATCCAGAAGATCTGCATGAAGCCCTGTCCCGGGCGGATATCGAACTGATTGCCAGCATGGTTGAAGATGAAGATACGGTTATCGGTCTTCTGGATGTGGAAATCGCATTTGGACAGGGATATCTTTTTGGCGTTCCAAGGCCTCCGCAGAAAGCAGATTGATTTGCCTTCGATGATTTTCAGTAGATGGGTTGGTTGAAACTTCATTTGACGCAAACCGCCCATCCGGTCTATTTCTGTCCGCTCTTTTCCTCTGCCCTATGTTGCTGGAGTATTTATGTCTTTCAAGATCGTTCCGGGCCTTGAGCCTTATGCCGGACAGTATGATGCGTTTATCCTCGACCTTTGGGGCGTTGTGCATGATGGAACAAAGCCGTATCCGGGCGCTCTTGACTGCATGGCGAAATTAAGGGAAGGCGGCAAGCCGCTTCTTCTTTTGTCCAATGCGCCCAGAACCAATGATTTTGTATCTGAATTTCTGGAAAGTATTGGCGTTCCGGCTGATTCCTATGATCATATCCTCACATCCGGTGATATGACTCGTCAGGTTCTGAAAGACAGGAATTATGACTTCCTGCAAAAGGAAGGCCTGAAATTCTATCAGTATGGCGCCGAGAAGGATCGCGGGGTTGATGATGGCCTGGATTACGAACGGGTATACGATATCAACGAAGCGGATTTCCTGATTTGCACCGGGCTTGCCAATGATGATGTGGAAACACCGGAAGAGTATCGGGCATTGCTGACGGATAGTGCTGCGCTGGAATTACCTATGCTGTGTGCTAATCCGGATCTTACCGTTATGAAAGGTGAAAAGATCCTCTATTGTGCCGGGGCTCTTGCGGCCCTTTATGAAGAGTTTGGCGGGCAGGTGGAATTGTTCGGCAAACCCTATCCGACAGCCTATGAACAGGCGATGAAGAAACTGGGTGTTTCCGATCCGTCCCGTATCCTCGCGGTTGGCGATAGCATGCGCACTGATATCAAGGGGGCAACCGGCATGAAAATCGATAACGTGCTGGTCAGCAGTGGTATTCATGCAGATGAATGGGGGTTAGCACCCGGTGAATGCCCGACAGAAGAACAGGTTCAGGTGATTTCAGATCTGCACGGCTTTGAGCCGACCCTCGTCGTGGGGCATATGACCTGGTAACAGCAAAAGAAAAAGCCGCCCGAAAGAGGCGGCTTTTCAGTCAGAACAGGACCGGTTTAATTGAACAAGGCGTCAATATCATCCTGGTCGATATTTTCTCCTGCCGCCGGCAGGTCTTTCTTGTTCTTGTCATCTTCTTCAGCAACACTTGCGTCTTCGACTTCTTCTCCGTTACCGCTCTGTGCTGGAGAATCATCAAACATGTTATCGACAAACTGCTGATCTATCCCTTCCCCGGCAAGAGCAGGACCGTTTAGGAGGCCTGCTTCTTCATCTTCTTCGTCTTCGGAAGTAGGTGCTGTCGCCGGAGCATCTGTCTTATGTCCCCATGCTGTTGTTAGACGGTCGAGATAGTCTTCAATATACTCGAGCGTTGAAACAACCTTGCTGATGCGCTGCCCGGTTATGTCCTGAAAAGAACAGGCTTCAAAGATCTCCATGCAGGCATCATTGACCACATTGGCTTCCGTCACTCCGGCAGACATAATCCGTTCAGCGGCAGACATAATCTGGTCTGTTGCGGATTCGGTTGCCTGAACAATGGCATCCAACTCCTTGCCGGCGCGCGGGAGTTTATCGGCCTTTAGGTCATTGGGCCGGATCTGGGAAATTTCCTGACGTGCAGAGACGATGAAATCCACCAGATCCTGGCAATCTTGATGCAAAGAGGCAATCTCTGCATGCAGCTCAGTGACTTCGTCTGAAGCGGCCATTAGAAGTCGCCTATGACGCTCGCCATTTTGGTTTTCAGTGTTGCTGCGTTGAACGGCTTGACGATGTAGTTGTTAACACCGGCCTTTTTGGCGGCGATAACATTTTCCGTCTTTGATTCTGCAGTGATCATGATGAACGGTGTCGCTTTCAGCGATTCATCAGCCCGTACTTCTTTCAACAACTCAAAACCTGTCATGGGTTCCATATTCCAGTCAGAGATGACGAGACCGTACTGCCGGGTCCGCATTTTTGACAGTGCAGCAGAGCCATCCGCTGCCTCATCAACATTGTCAAAACCCAATTGCTTGAGGAGGTTACGAATGATACGCAACATGGTCTTGTAGTCATCGATGATCAGGATCGGCATGTTCATGTCGACAGCCATAGAAATACCCTCTTTAATAAAATGCTCTTCTAATTCGGTTCCGGAGCAGTCCCTTCCGGTTCCGATCTCCACGTTGGCAAATTTACGAATGGAAACTAAAAAAATGGTTAATAGGTTGGAGAGGCAGCATAAAAGTGATCTCATAGCATAAAGACTTATGCTGGAAAGCGGATTGGCAGGGCGATATCAAATGACCGGGAGTGCGCAGTATCGCTTGCGGTTTATAGGGGTTGGCCGTTATATTGCGCCGCAAAATTCAAAAAACCGAGAGAGATGATGTCTGACTACGAAAAACTGCACGGCTATTTTCTGGAGGATCTGTCCGTCGGCATGAGCGATACTTTCGCCAAAACCGTGACAGAAGCAGATATTCTCATGTTTGCCGGCGTTTCAGGAGATACCAATCCGGTTCACCTGAACGCTGAATTTGCTGCCGAGACCATGTTCAAAGAACGGATTGCCCATGGCATGTTGTCCGCCAGCTTCCTGTCCACGATTTTCGGAACACGGCTTCCGGGGCCCGGGGCGATTTATATGAGCCAGAATCTTGTCTTCAAGGCACCGGTTTGTATCGGTGATACAGTCGTTGCAGAGGTCACCTTGCGAGAGATTAACGGCAGGCGGGTTTCATTTGACTGCGAATGCCGGGTTGGTGATACAATTGTTCTGCAAGGTGATGCAATGCTGATGGTTTCCAAGCGACCATAAGAATAAGAAAGAGCTGGAGTAGGTTGCATGCGCATTATGCGAAAATACGCCGATGTCCCGACTGACGTAAAAGGACTCGTGCTGGCGATCGGGAATTTTGACGGTGTTCATCGGGGACATCAGTCGGTTATCGCTCATGCCCAGGAAGAAGCTGACAAGCGTGGTGTACCTGCGGGTGTTTTGACATTCGAGCCGCATTCAAGAGAATTTTTTGCTCCGGATGCGCCTCCTTTCCGCTTGTCCAACCTTGAAACCAAGGCAGCACACCTCAACTGGTTAAAAGTTGATGTGATGGTCGCTCTGAAATTCGATCTGGAATTCTCCCAGAAAACAGCCGAGGAATTTGTCCGGGATGTCCTGGTAGAGGGTTTCGGGGTCAGTCATGTGGTTGTCGGATATGATTTTATCTTTGGTCATAAACGTCAGGGCACAACGGTAATCCTGTCGGAACTCGGTAAGAAATACGGCTTCGGTGTAACCGTCGTTGAACCGGTGGGTGAAGAGACGGTTATTTTCTCGTCCACTGCCATTCGTGAATGTCTGGCAAATGGTGAACCGCGCAAAGCGGCAACGCTGCTGGGGCACTGGTGGGAAGTGGAAGGCCGGGTGGTTGAAGGAGACAAGCGGGGCAGAACAATCGGTTTTCCGACAGCCAATGTTCCTATTACGCATTATCATCACCCCAAGCTGGGCGTATATGCCGTTCGGGTTGGACTGCATGAAGAAGATGGAACCACTTCCTGGGTTAATGGTGTCGCCAATTACGGGAATCGACCGACTTTTGATAAAAAGGATGTCATTCTTGAGGTGCATCTTCTGGATTTTGAGGGAGATCTATACGCTCGCAAGATCCGGGTAGCCTTTGTGGATTTCATCCGGGAAGAAAAGAAATTCTCCGGTATCGATGAACTGGAAAAGCAGATTGATAAAGACGCCCTTTCTGCCCGAACTATTCTGGCGGCATCTGATAATCGCCAGGACCGGTATGCGGATAAGAATGACCGGAAGATTGTAGAAAGCTGAGGCCTTAGGACAAGAACCTAACATAAAAGGAGCTCTCGACAGTCATCGGTTGAGTTGATACAACGGGACCATGAAATTGACAAAGCGCATACTGATCGGATTGCTGCCCATGGGCGGTGCCATATGCCGAATTATCGACCCGGCCTTTAAGGGATAAGGTCGGGTAACATTGGCTGTTGAGGTTTTCAAACCGTTGTGCCGCTTTCGAAGAGATCGGATCTCTTCACCGAATATCGTATAATATGACTACTGTTAGGATCAGTTTGCTACAATGAGCACTGACTATAAATCCACTCTTTTTCTTCCAAAAACCAGCTTTCCGATGAAGGCCGGGCTACCTAACAAGGAGCCAGGTCTGCTTGAGCGCTGGGAAAATATGGATCTGTTCGGGAAACTTCGGGAACAGTCCAAAGACCGGGAGCAGTTTATCCTGCATGACGGCCCTCCCTATGCGAACGGACATCTGCATATGGGGCATGCGGTCAACAAAGTCCTGAAAGATGTGATCAACCGCAGCCAGCAGATGCAGGGTAAAAATGCCCATTATGTTCCAGGTTGGGACTGCCATGGTTTGCCAATCGAATGGAAAATCGAAGAGAAATATCGCAAAGAAGGCAAAAATAAAGACGAAGTGCCTGTGGTGGAATTTCGTCAGGAATGCCGGGAATTTGCGGAAGAATGGATTGATATTCAGCGGCAGGAGTTCAAACGGCTGGGGGTGACTGGCGACTGGGAAAACCCCTATATCACCATGAGCTATGATGCCGAAGCCCAGATCGTACGGGAGCTCTTGAAATTTTCTATGAATGGCGGTTTGTACCGGGGTTCCAAACCGGTCATGTGGTCGCCGGTAGAGAAAACGGCGCTTGCTGAAGCCGAAGTGGAATATCATGACCATGTTTCCACGACCATCTATGTCCGCTTCCCTGTCACAGCGGGACCCGACTTCGCCGAGGGCGGTCATGTTGTTATCTGGACGACAACCCCCTGGACCATGCCCGGTAACCGCGCCATTTCCTATGGGGCTGATCTTGACTATGTCGGGATAGAAGTTGTTGCAAGCGAAGAAGGCAGTCTTGCCAAAACAGGCGAAAAACTGTTTGTTGCTGAAGCCTTGCTGGAGGAGATCCAGAAAGAAGCCGGGATCACAGAGGTTAAATCCTTCTGGTCCGGCAAAGGGGCTGCCTTTGCTGATGTTATCTGTCGTCATCCGTTTGCCGGGCAGGGATATGATTTCGATGTGCCGCTTCTCGATGGTGATCATGTCACTGTTGACGCAGGTACAGGCTTTGTCCATACAGCACCCGGGCATGGTCAGGAAGACTTTGAAGTCGGCATGAAATATGGCGTTGAAGTTCCGCAGACTGTTGATGAAGACGGTACTTTTTACAAGCATGTTCCGATGTTTGCCGGCGAGCATGTTTATAAATGCAATGAACATGTGGCAGATGAACTGGAAGCTGCCGGCGCGTTGCTCAAACGCGGCAAGATCAAGCACTCCTATCCGCATTCCTGGCGCTCAAAAGCACCACTTATTTTCCGAAATACCAGTCAGTGGTTTGTGTCCATGGAGACAAATGATCTGCGGAAAAAAGCTCTGAAAGCCATTGACGAGACGGCCTGGTACCCAAAATCCGGTCACAAGCGTCTTTATTCCATGGTGGAAAACCGTCCCGACTGGGTGCTGTCCCGTCAACGGGCCTGGGGCGTACCGATCACGGTTTTCGTCAATAAGGAAACAGGTGAAATCCTGCGGGATGAAGAGGTGAATACCCGGATTGTCGAGGCGACGGAAGCAGAAGGGGCAGATGCCTGGTTTGCTTCCAGCCCGAGCCGGTTCCTTGGCAATAATTATAATGCCGATGATTATGAGCAGGTTATGGACATCCTGGATGTCTGGTTCGATTCCGGCAGTACTCATGCCTTTACGCTGGAAAACCGTCCGGAAATGAAATGGCCGGCTGATCTTTATCTGGAGGGGACCGATCAGCACCGCGGCTGGTTCCATTCTTCCTTGCTCGAATCCTGTGGAACTCGGGGGCGGGCCCCTTATGATGGTGTTCTGACTCACGGATTTGTCATGGACGGCAAGGGCCGCAAGATGTCGAAGTCCCTCGGCAATACAGTTGTGCCTGAAAAGATCATCAAGCAGAACGGCGCTGATATCCTGCGTCTCTGGGTCGTCGCTTCCGACTATACTGAAGACATGCGGATCGGGAATGAGATCATCCAGGGGCAGGTAGACAGTTACCGCCGCCTTCGCAATACATTGCGATTTATCCTGGGTAATCTGGCCGACTGGGATGACAGTGAAAAAGTAGATGTCGCTGACATGCCCGAATTGGAACAGTGGGTTTTGCATCGCCTGTCGGTTCTGGATGAGCAGGTACGCAAGAACTGTAACGAATATGAATTCAGTCGTATGTTCTCCGCTGTACAGAATTTCTGTACCCTGGAACTCTCTGCCTTCTATTTCGATATTCGAAAAGATGTCCTCTATTGCGATAGTGTAAATGCCCTCCGCCGGCGTGCTGCCCGGACCGTCTTGGATCAGCTTTTTCATTGTCTGACTTCCTGGCTGGCGCCGGTTCTGGTCTTTACAGCAGAAGAAACCTGGCTTGCCCGATTCCCCGATGAAAATGGCAGCGTTCATATGAATCAGTTCCCTGATATTCCAACGTCATGGCGGAATGAGGCGCTGGACGCGCGCTGGTCAAAAATCCGGGCGTTCCGCAGAGTTGTGACCGGCGCTCTGGAAATTGAACGCCGGGAAAAGCGGATTGGATCCAGTTTGCAGTCAGCGCCGACTGTTTTTGTCAGTGAAGACTATAAATCTCTCCTTGAAGGCCTTCCTCTCAATGATATCTGTATTACATCTGGATTAACGCTTTCAGATGGACATGCACCGGAAAGCGCTTTTACTTTGGAAGAGGTTCCTGGTGTTGCTGTTGTTCCTGCTCTCGCGGATGGTAATAAATGTCAGCGCTGCTGGAAGATCTCGGATGATGTTGGAAGCCATCCAAAATATGTTGATCTGTGCAGCCGTTGTGCAGATGTGGTCGAGGAATTTGAGTATTAAGGAATACTTGTGAACCCTGTTCTGCGTATAGGGCTGATTATAGCAACAATTGCCGTTGTTATTGATCAGGCTTTCAAGATTCAGATGGTCGAGTATATGGCGTCCCATCCTTATGGGATTGACGTTACCTCCTTCTTTCGCCTTGTCATGGTCTGGAACAGCGGGGTGAGTTTCGGCATGTTTGCCGGCGGCGAGACAACCCGCTGGATCCTGATTGCTCTTTCTCTGGCTATCTGCCTTGTGCTGGTGGTCTGGATGGCGAGAGCGACGCAGAAATTGCTGGGATATGCGCTTGGCCTCGTGCTGGGCGGTGCCCTTGGTAATATTATTGATCGGCTGCATTATGGCCGGGTCGCTGACTTTTTTGATGTGGATCTTATTTTTATGCGCTGGCCTGCTTTCAATATCGCTGATATGGCGATTGTCGGCGGCGTCCTGCTAATGCTGGTGCAAAGCTTGTTTTTTGACGAAAATTCGTCTAAAAATGAAGCGTGAACCAAGGGGGTTATACAATGTCCAAAAAGATTTTGATGACGGGCGGCTTGCTGCTGGCATCGCTGGTGCTCTCAGGCTGCGAAGGAACGCGCCAGGCACTCGGCATTGATGGTAAGAGAGCGCCTGACGAATTTGCGGTTATTACCAAAGCACCTTTGATTATTCCGCCGGACTTTTCTCTGCGTCCGCCGGCGCCGGGTGCGCGTGGCCCGCAGGATCAACTGGTTCAGGAAAATGCCCGTAAAACCCTGACAGGGCGTAAAGGTATTATTACGCAGCAGGAAGCAGAGGCTGCCGGTACGTCTGCCGGTGAACTTGCTCTGTTAAGACAGGCTGATGCTGAAAACGCAGATTCTTCGATTCGCCGTATCGTGGATGAAGAAACAGCAACGCTTGCGGAAAATGATGAAACCCTGGTTGAAAAAATCATGTTCTGGCAGGAACAACCCGCTTTTGGAACGGTTGTGAACCCAGCTGAGGAAAAGAAGCGACTGCAGGAAAATGCTGCACTGGGTAACTCCCCTTCTGCTGGCGGTGAGACGCCGATTATCGAACGCCGTAAAAGAGCTTTGCTGGAAGGCCTGTTTAATTAAGATCTCAGTGTTTTCTGGATGTCAGCACACAGGAAATTCTCTCCTCATATCGTATTTGTGAGATAAATTTCTGAAGTTGGGCCTTGCATTTACATCTGTCTTTTCCTTAATGAAAAGGCAGGTGAAACAAGGAGCCGGGCCACCATGAAAAATATCCTCGCCGGTCTGCTGGTGATATGCGCGACTGTCAGTCTCTCTGGCGTGAGCGTTGCAAATGATAGCGCTGAAATTCCCAAGCTTTTCGATCCAAAGACGACGACGTTGGAAAACGGTCTTGATGTTGTTGTTATCGAAGATCATCGGGCACCGGTCGTGACCCATATGGTCTGGTACCGGATTGGATCAGCGGATGAGCCCATCGGAAAATCGGGGATCGCCCATTTCCTCGAACATCTCATGTTTAAGGGAACAAAGAAAATCCCGCCCGGGGAGTTTTCGTCAATTATCGCCAAAAACGGCGGACAGGATAACGCTTTTACATCCTACGATTATACAGCCTATTACCAGAATGCCAGTGCAGACAAACTGCCGCTGCTGATGGAAATGGAAGCAGACCGGATGAGTAATCTGGCGCTGACGGATGAGGCCGTAGGGGCAGAGCTTCTGGTCGTGTTGGAGGAACGGTCCCAGCGGACAGATAACAATCCAGGCGCTCTTTTGAGCGAGCAGTTGAACGCGGCTCAATTCCTGGCACATCCTTATGGGATTCCGATTATCGGCTGGCGTAATGAAATTGAAAAACTGACCACGCAAGACGCTATCGATTGGTACAAAAAATATTATGGGCCCAATAATGCGATCCTGGTCGTCGCCGGAGATGTAAAAGCTGAAGACGTTTTTGCACTTGCCCGGACATATTACGGTCCCGCAAAACCTATTGATCTTCCGGAACGTGTGCGCCGTATCGAACCGCCTCAGCTTGCCAAAAGAACGCTTGTGATGCGGGATAAACGGGTTCGCGAACCGTCCTGGCGGCAGACGTATCTGGCTCCGTCCGCGCGTGTTGGCGATCTGAAAGAGGTTCGGGCGCTTGAGGTTTTAAGCGAAATCCTGGGGGGCGGTGTCACGAGCCGACTTTATTCAAAACTGGTGATTGACGATAAACTGGCGGCATCCGCCGGGGCTTACTACCGTTCCGGCACATTTGATGCTTCCGGCTTTACCGTCTATGGCAGTCCCGTCGGCGGACATTCGCTGGAGGAGGTGGAGCAGGCTGTTGATGCGATCATCAAGGATGTTTTGAAAAACGGTGTGACTGAAGACGAAGTCAAACATGCCAAGAAGCGGATGATGGCGTCCGCTATTTATGCAAGGGACAGCATTAGCGGAGCTGCCAATATTTTTGGCGGAGCGTTGGCCAGCGGTGAAAGCCTTGAAAACATTGTGAATTGGCCAAGTCAGATCGCGGCTGTGACTGCTGAAGAGATTAAAACCGCAGCTGCTAAGGTCTTTGTAGAGCGCAGGTCTGTTGTCGGTAAATTGCTGCCGGAGGAGAAATAAGATGAAACGGATATCTGCTAATGCTTCTCTGTCGGCGGTCATCATCCTGGTTTGCTCGGTTTTTGCATCCCTCGTTTCTGCAGCAGAGATCCGAAAAATTGTCAGTCCCGGCGGCGTTGCAGCCTGGTTTGTCGAAGAAAGATCAATCCCGATCCTGAGTATGGAAGTTGCCTGGAAGGGCGGCGCCAGCCTCGATGGGACAGAGAAAGCGGGGCTTGCGCATCTGGCCGCTTCAACCATGGATGAAGGAGCTGGCGATCTGGATAGCCGGGCTTTTCAGGGCCGGTTGTCGGAACTGGCTATTTCATTAAGCTTTGATGCTTCCAAGGATGCTTTTTCCGGGAGCCTCAAGACGCTGAGCGAAAATAAGGCAGAGGCATTTCGCCTCTTTGACCTCGCTATAACCGATCCACAGTTTGCTGAGGAGCCGGTGGAGCGTATCCGAAGCCAGATTCTGGTAAGTCTCAGCCGCAAGCTGTCAAATCCCAATAGCCTGGCGGGACGGGCCTGGTTTGACGTTGCTTTTCCGGGCCATCCTTACAGCAATCCGACAGAAGGAACGCTGGAAAGCATGAAGGCGATTACGCGGGAGGATCTTGGCAGTTTCAAAAACCGTCAGATTGCCAGGGACAATATGGTGATCTCTGTCATCGGTGATATCGATGAGAAGGCGCTTGGCGCATTGCTGGATAAGACTTTCCTCGGCATTCCTGAAAAATCAAACCTTCCTGAGATACCGGGTGTACAGCCTGTTCAGCAGCCCATAGTCGAAGTCATTGATCAGGATATTCCGCAAAGTGTTGTGGTCTTTGGCGGGCAGGGCCTCAAACGGGATGATCCGGATTATTATGCCGCTTATGTGCTTAATTATATTCTCGGCGGCGGCGGTTTTGAATCGCGGCTTACGGAAGAAATCCGGGAAAAACGCGGGCTGGTTTATTCCATCTACAGTTATCTCTACCCCCTGAAACAGGGTGGTATTCAGCTTGGCGGTTTCGGAACGAGCAACGCGTCGGTTGGGCAGGCCGTTGATCTCGTGAAAGCTGAACTCCGGAAGATCAGGGAAAAGGGTGTGACTGAGGAGGAACTGGCATCGGCAAAAACCTATCTGAACGGCTCTTTTCCGTTGCGGCTTTCATCCAATTCCAGGATCGCCAATATCATGGTCAGCATGCAGTTGAATGATCTGCCTATGACCTATCTGAAAGAACGGGCGGATTTGATCAGTGCCGTTACCCTGAAAGATATTCAGCGAGTCGCGGAACGCTTGATGGACCCTGATAAACTGATCATTACTGTGGTTGGTAAACCGGAAGGTCTCTGAATTTTCGCAATATTTTCGGAAAAGATTGGGATGTAGGCCATTGATTTGATAGGGTCGCGATCATTGTTGAGTGCCGGTAGCATTTTTCCCTGATCACAAGATAAGAAAATCAATGGCCTATAGACAGAAATTCGAAAACTGCTTTTCCGATAGCGAAACCGCGACGGACTGGGTTTATACAGCCTTTTCCAAGGCACTTGCTCGAACAGAAGGGATTGCGTCGTCGCTTCAAATGCTGAAAGGGCAGGGACGTTTGCCCATCCTGACACTCCCGGAAGAAACGGAAGATCTTAAAGAACTTCAGGAGCTTGCCGCAGCTTACCGGGAGGAGTTTGGCAGCATCGTTGTCGTTGGTATCGGCGGTTCCTCTCTCGGTGCTCAGGTTTTGGCGAGTTTGAGGGATGTTGGAGACCTCAAACCTTCCTTACATTTCTGGGATACGCTTGATTATCATGTTATGGCGCCGCATCTGGCGGGCGACAATCTCGAAAAGACTCTGTTCTTGCTGGTGTCAAAATCCGGCTCAACCCCTGAAATCCTGGCCCAGAGCCTGTTGGTTATTGAAGCGCTTGACAAGATGGGCGGCAAGGCGGCGGTCAGTCGTCAGACGTTGGCGATTTGCGAGCCGACCGATAACGCGCTGGGGCGGATGGCTGATAAATGGAACATCAGGAGGCTTGCTCACGATCCCAATGTCGGCGGCCGGTATTCCTGTCTGTCCCTTGTGGGGGCTTTGCCGGCACTGATTGCCGGGGTTGATATGGCCGCGGTTCGCGAGGGGGCGAAAGACGTTCTGAATGAAGCGCTGAGCAGTCCTGAATCGGCACCGCGTGTGGGGGCGGCATTGCATTATGCGCTGTATGATATTGAAAATGTCGGACTGAATGTCCTGATGCCTTATGCCAAGCAGTTGGAGCCGCTGACCCACTGGTTCCGCCAACTCTGGGCGGAGAGTATCGGTAAAGAAGGCAGAGGCAGTACCCCTCTCAATGCGCTTGGTCCCATTGATCAGCATAGTCAGCTGCAGCTTTGGCTGGATGGTCCCAATGACAAGTTCTTCACGCTGATTATCAATAAAGCGGATGATGACAGTCCCTTGATGGATGTGGCGCTGGCCGATGATGATCCGGAACTGGATTATCTCAAAAATCATAAAATCAGCGATGTTGTCCATGCGGAAGCTGCGGCGACGGCATCGACCCTTGCGGGGCGCGGGAAATATCTCAGACTGCTCGAAATTGATGCTTTGGATGAGAAGACACTCGGCGCGCTTTTGATGCATTTCATGCTGGAAACCATCTTTACCTGTCACCTGATGGAGGTGAATCCGTTTGACCAGCCTGCGGTGGAAGAAGGTAAAAAACTGACCAAAATGTATTTGCGAGGCGATGAATGACGCTCCGGCGGTTACCGGATAACATAGTCAATCAGATAGCGGCGGGTGAGGTTGTTGAAAGACCTGCTTCCGCCGTTAAAGAACTGGTGGAAAATGCCATTGATGCCGGCGCGACCCGCATTGATGTTGTCATGCGGGACGGCGGTCGTTCCCTCATTTCTGTGACGGATAATGGCAAGGGGATGAGCCGGGAGGAGCTCGAGCTTTGCTTTGAACGGCATGCAACGTCAAAACTTCCGGATGAAGATCTGGTGAATATCGAGCATCTGGGGTTTCGAGGGGAGGCCATTCCCTCTATCGCTTCTGTTAGCCGGATGAGCATCACCAGCCGGAACGCTGAGGATGAGAATGCCTGGAAGTTCTCTGTCGAAGGGGGGCGGCGCGGCGACGTTGAGCCAATCGGGGCGCAGCAGGGCACGCGGGTCGATGTGCGTGATATCTTTTTTGCAACACCGGCTCGGCTCAAATTCCTGAAAACCGAGCGGGCTGAGTTTGCGGCTGCTTTGGATGTTATGCGTAGGCTTGCCATGGCCTATCCGGCTATTGCCTTCACCCTTGCCGATGAGAAGCGTACAGCGCTTCGCGTGTCAGCCGCGCAAGGTGATTTATTCGAGGCCTGGCTGGATCGCCTGGGGGCGATCATGGGTCGGGAATTTGCGGATAATGCGCTGAAGATCGATGCGGAGCGGGATGGTGTGCATTTGACGGGCTTTGCAGGCGTACCGACCTTCAACCGGGGCAATGCGGCCATGCAGTTTATGTTTGTGAATGGCCGTCCTGTCAAAGACAAACTCTTTACCGGCGCTGTTCGCGGTGCCTATATGGATCTGCTGGCCCGCAATCGGCATCCGTTACTTGCGTTATTCCTGGAGTTGCCACCGGATCAGGTGGATGTCAATGTTCACCCGGCCAAGGCTGAAGTCCGGTTCCGGGATTCCGGCGGGGTGCGGGGATTGATCGTTGGTGCTCTTCGAAACGCGCTGGCGGAAAACGGGCATAGAGCCTCATCGACTGTTGGCAGTCAGGCCTTGGGCGCGTTTCAACCCCGGGAAAGTGTTCAATTACCTCTCCAGTCCAGGCCGTCAGTACCAGTGGGGCGCGGCAACTGGGCGGATGTAGGGAAACCGATGATGACACCGGGGCTTGCAGAAGAGAACGAAGAGTATCATGCTCCTCTTTCGTCTCAGGCACCTGAACTCCGGCAGGATCCGGCATTTGCACCGGAAGCGAGGGCGGAAATTCCTTCTGCCCCTCAGGAGCATCAGAATGCTGAGCTGCAATCTTATCCGCTCGGCGCCGCCAGGAGTCAGCTTCACGAAACTTATATCGTGGCGCAGACCGGCGATGGCCTTGTCCTTGTGGATCAGCATGCAGCTCATGAACGCTTGGTAATGGAACGGATGAAAAAGGCGTTTGGCGAAAAGACCGTTCCCCGCCAGATGCTGTTGATCCCGGATGTCATCGAACTGGATGAAGTCTCTGCGTCAAGATTGTGTGACAGGTCCGATGAGCTTGCGCAAATGGGATTGGTTCTGGAACCTTTTGGTAACGGTGCTGTTGTGGTTCGCGAGACACCGGCACTCCTGGGGGAGTGTAATGTTCGCGGACTGGTTCAGGACCTGGCTGATGATCTGGCGGAGCTGGATACGACTTTGTCATTGAAAGACCGGATGGACGATGTCTTTGCCACGATGGCTTGCCATGGATCCGTCAGGGCCGGACGTCGATTGTCTGTCGAAGAAATGAACGCTCTTCTTCGGGAAATGGAAGTCACGCCTCATTCCGGACAGTGTAACCACGGCAGACCCACTTATGTGGAACTCAAGCTTACAGATATTGAAAAACTGTTCGGTCGTCGATGACAACGGATGAACCCTCTTTTGATGTCGTGGTCATTGGTGCGGGGGCGGCCGGATTAATGGCCGCCATTGAGGCTGGCGGGAGAGGCAGGTCAGTCTTGGTCCTCGAAAAAGCCGAGAAAATAGGCAAGAAGATCCTTATTTCCGGCGGCGGGCGTTGCAATTTTACAAATCTGTTCGCTGCGCCGGATAGATATCTTTCCAAAAATCCTCATTTTTGTAAATCGGCTTTTCGGCAATATACCCAGCAGGATTTTATCGATCTGGTAAAGCGTCATGACGTGGGTTTTCACGAAAAGAAGCTTGGACAGCTTTTCTGTGATGAGGGCGCTGCTCAAATTACCCAAATGCTGGGCAAGGAATGCGAACTGGCCGGGGTGACAATCTGGTGTGGTTCCGGTGCCGACGATGTTAACAACATGCCTGAAGGCGGGTTCCTGGTCCGGAGCGGATCTCAACATATACCCTGCCAGACCGTTGTTGTGGCGACCGGCGGTTTATCCATTCCGAAGATGGGCGCTAACGACTTTGCGCATCGGCTTGCCAACCGGTTTGCCCTTGACGTGACGGATATGAAGCCGGGGCTTGTACCGTTTACGTTTGAAGGGAGCGAACTTAAGAAATTTGATGGCCTTTCGGGCGTGTCGGCAGATGTGACTGCGCGGTTGGGTAAAACTGTTTTTCGGGAAAATGTCCTTTTTACCCATCGTGGTGTAAGTGGTCCGGCAATCCTGCAAATCTCTTCTTTCTGGGAAGGGGGAGATGTCGTCCTTCTGGATTTCCTGCCTGATGAGCCGCTCTTTGAAGATCTAAAAGAAGAACGGAGCCGCAATCCGAAAGGAAAGATCCGCAAATATCTGTCGGATCGTCTGGCAGCCAGACTGGCAGAAAAACTGCTGGCGCCTTTAGGTGAACTGCCGGAGCTTGGGAATTGTTCAGACAAGCTTCTTCGGAAGGTTGCTGAAAGCGTAAAGCAGGTGGAGATCCGGCCAAGCGGGACGGAAGGTTATAAAAAGGCGGAAGTGACCGTGGGCGGCGTGAGCACAGCCTGCCTGAATTCCAAAACGATGGAGGCCAAATCCGTGCCCGGCCTTTATTTTGTTGGCGAAGCCGTGGATGTGACCGGATTTCTTGGCGGGTATAATTTCCAATGGGCCTGGTCTTCAGGATATGTGGCAGGTCAGCATGCCTGAATTTTCAAAAGATCAATGGCTTGAGATCTGTCCTGACCTGACGATTGATACCATGAAAGGCGGGCAGCAGATCTGTTTTTCCGATGAAATGCTGGAAGATCTGGCCGGATCGGTCTGGCGGGACGGTTACCTCTTTCAGGAGCCTGTTTTCAGGAAAGAAGAACTGGATCCTGTATGCAGGGGATTAAAAGCCCTGACAAAAAAAGGCATTCCGCCTGTTTACATTTATCTGTTCGATCAACCCTGGATATTGTTTTCAAAATTAAACCGGTTAATTGGTCATTTTCTGGGAAATGGCTTTGCATTGCTCCCCAATTTGTGGGCCTGGTATTTCGATAAGCCAGGGGAGCGAGGGTGGCGTCCGCATCATGATTGCCATTTGCAGACTGTGTTTGACATCGGCGGCGATCAAATGCTGATGAGTCTCTCCCTCTGGATACCGCTCACCGATGTGGATGAGGAAAATGGCTGCATGTATGTACTGCCAAGAAGCAGGGAGGCGGTCCTGAAAACCAATCCGGATATGGAACAGTCTTTGCTTGAACCACACGCTGTTGCTCTGCCGGCAAAGGCGGGCTCCGTCCTTGGATGGCCCCAGGATGTGGTTCATTGGGGAGGACGCTATTCAGAGGCGGCCATCATGCCCCGTGCCAGCCTGTCTCTGGAGTTTCAAAACAGCAGCTTTGATCCGCTGGTTGCTCCGTTCCTGGATGCAGCATCGCCGCCGGTTTTTGAGGAACGCCTTCGTCTAATCCGGGCGCAATATGATAAATACAAACATATTGTAGCCGACAATGAGATTAGAGCATATTTTACTTAGGCTTTTTTCAGGATAATCAGTCGTGCCGCGCCGTATTTGCGATTGTCCAGCAGGTCGAAACCGTTCGGCGGATCCAGCGTCTCTTTTGAGGCCATCTCAATAACGGCAATGGAACCCGGTTGCATCCAGCCATTTTCTGCAAGAGCCAGAAGGCTGGGGGAGGCCAGTCCTTCCTTGTAAGGCGGATCCATCAGGATCAGATCGCAAGCGCGGGCCGCCCGTCCCGGATGAATGCCGCTTCTGTTTAGAATATCTGCTTTGCCCTGCGCTTTAAAAGCCTGAATGTTGGTCCGGATCAGCCGCAGACTGTCCGGGTGATTATCCATAAAAGTCACATGCGCCGCGCCGCGGGAGAGAGCCTCAAGGCCGAGCGCACCGGTCCCGGCAAAAACATCAAGAATACGGGCGCCGAGCGGGAGAGGGCCACCCTCTGTCCGGTAGTCACCGCCATGCCCCAGAATATTAAAAAGAGCCTCCCGGGTTCGGTCCGCCGTCGGGCGAATCCGGTTATCCTCCGGCAGGGACAGCTTTTTCCCGCGAAAGTCACCTCCGACAATCCGCATCAGAGTATTTTCTGCTGAATAGGAAACACTCTAGAAATTCCTGCTGCTCCGGTTGCCGGGGCGATTAGAGGTTTGCCGTCCGGCTTTACCAGGACGTTTTCCTTGTTTGGATTTCAAACTCAGGCGTCCCCGGCGGGGCTGCTCCGCATCCGGTTCTTCTTCAAATTTCTCGACACCCATCTGATCCCGCAGGATCTTTGATTTGACCTCGTCCACCGCACCGCTTTCAAGTTCTCCCAACTGCAAAGGGCCGTAGGAGATGCGGATCAGGCGGGAGACGGTATAGCCGAGATGTTCCATAACTTTCCGGATTTCCCGGTTCTTGCCTTCCCGTAAAGAGACGGTCAGCCAGGAATTGGCACCTTTGGTACTATCAACAACAGCCTCGATGGAGCCGTATTTGACTCCCTCGATTGTCAGACCTTTTGACAGTTTCGCCATGTCGGATTCTCTTGGATGACCATGAACCCGAACCCGGTATTTCCGTTTCCAGCCGGTGGCTGGTAACTCCAGACGCCGAGCCAGTTCCCCGTCATTGGTCAGCAAGAGCAGACCTTCGGAGTTAATATCCAGTCGTCCAACGGAAATGACCCTTGGCATATCTTCCGGGAGTTTATCAAAAACCGTATCCCGGCCTTTTTCGTCCCGGTGGCTTGTGACCAGTCCGACAGGTTTATGGTAACGCCACAAGCGTGAACGTTCCTTTTTCGGGAGCGGTTTGCCGTCAACCACGATATGATCTGCGGCTGAAACTGTAAAAGCAGGGCTTTCAAGCTTTTCACCGTTCACCTCAACCCGGCCATCAGCAATCCAGCGTTCCGCATCCCGGCGGGAACAGAGACCGGCCCGGGCCATCCGTTTGGCGATACGTTCTTTATTTTCCGGTGTATCTGTCATGAGTTTTGCGAAGCCGCCTCGATAAAAGCGTCCAGAATTTTCCGGTCGCCGTCTGAAATAAGATATTCCGGATGCCACTGCACCCCGAGGCAGAAACGATAGCGCGAGTCTTCAATACCTTCGATCACACCGTCTTCAGCATAGGCATTGATAGTGATATTATCGGACGCATCCTTTGCCGCCTGATGATGGGCACTGTTGACCGGGATGGTCGTCCTCCCGACGATCCGGTGCAGAAGGGTCCCTTCCTGAATAGACACATCATGGCCGGCTTCCGTTCGGGGGTTGGGCTGTTCATGAGCCAGGGGACGGTCCACCTCATCAGGGATATGCTGGATCAGGGTGCCGCCCAGGATCACATGCAGAAGCTGTTGCCCGCCGCAAATCCCAAGAACAGGTTTGTCCATCTCAAGCATGGCCTCTGCTACCGCCTTTTCAAAAGCGGTGCGGCGATCTTTTGTGACAACTGTGTCGTGCCGGGAGTGGGCGCCGAACATTGCCGGATCCACATCGAAGGCACCGCCGGTTACCACAAGCCCGTCCAGAAGGGATGCATACTGGCCGGCCAGTTCCGGTTCATGGGGCAGGGCCATGGGAAGGCCGCCGCTTTGGGTGACCACATCCGCATAATTCTGCCGAAGGGCGTACCAGGGCATATTTGAATAGCTGCCGGGATCCTCTGAATCCAGGGTGATGCCAATAATCGGTTTTTTCATGTCCTCTTTTAAGCTTCTGAGTGCTTGCTTACAAGTGAGGAGCTGGACTATAGAGAAAAATTATTAACAGGTCTGTTGCAGCTTGACGACTTTCTCCAATCCCGTCACTTTTGCTGTCATGGATTATGAACTTACCAACTATATGGAAACAGCCCTGCATACGGCGGAATCTGCGGCAAAACGGGGAGAAGTCCCGGTTGGCGCTGTTATTGTTGATTCAAAAACAGGCCGGATCGTTGCGACGAACGGTAATCAGATGAAGAGCCGCCTTGATCCGACAGCACATGCTGAAATGCTTGCAATTCGGGCGGCAGCCAATATGGTTGGTAGCCAGAGACTGACGGACTGCGATCTCTATGTAACCCTGGAACCATGTCCTATGTGTGCCGCTGCCATCTCCCATGCCAGGATTCGGCGATTATATTTTGGAGCGTTTGATCCAAAAGGCGGAGGTGTGGAACACGGGCCACGTATCTTTGATCACGGGACCTGTCACCATAAACCCGAGGTATATGGTGGGATCGGGGAAAAGAGAGCCGCAGAACTCCTAAGGAATTTTTTCGCCGCCCGGCGATAGAAATAAACTGACCGGAAGATAACAATAAAAAGGGAAACAACATGTATTTTGAACATTCCGACAAGGTGAAAGATCTTCAGGCCCGCGTTCAGGCCTTCATGGATGAGCATGTCTATCCGAATGAAGAGGTTTTTGAACAGCAGGTGAATGAAGGCGACCGTTGGGAGCCGACCCAGATCGTTGAAGATCTGAAAGAAAAAGCAAAGGAAGCAGGTCTCTGGAACCTTTTCCTGCCGGAAAGTGATCGGGGAGCCGGTCTGACCAACCTGGAATATGCGCCGCTTTGCGAAATTATGGGACGGGTGTCGTTTGCGCCGGAGGTTTTTAACTGTGCTGCGCCGGATACCGGCAATATGGAAGTGTTTGAGCGTTATGCCAATGAAGAGCTGAAAGAACGCTGGCTGGTTCCGCTTCTGAACGGTGAGATCCGTTCTGCCTTTGCCATGACAGAGCCGGCGGTTGCTTCCTCCGACGCTACCAATATCGAATCAGATATCATCCGGGACGGCGATGAATACGTTATCAATGGCCGGAAATGGTGGACATCTGGTGCTATGGATCCTCGCTGTAAAGTTCTGGTTTTTATGGGTAAGACCGATAAAAGCGCACCGGTTTACAATCAGCAATCCATGATCATCGTTCCGATGGATACACCTGGTATTACCATCAAGCGCTTCCTGCCGGTCTTTGGATATGATCATGCGCCGCACGGTCATGCCGAGGTTGATTTCAAGGATGTCCGTGTTCCTGCGGATCATATCCTGCTCGGTGAAGGCCGCGGTTTTGAAATTGCTCAGGGCCGCCTTGGCCCGGGACGGATCCATCACTGCATGCGCCTGATTGGTGTTGCTGAACGGGCTCTTGAGAAAATGTGTCGCCGGGTAAAAGTCCGCACGACGTTCGGCAAACCGGTTGCTGAGCAGACGGTTACACTGGAACGCATTGCAGAAGCACGTGCCAAGATCGAACAGGCCCGCCTGCTGACCCTGAAAGCGGCCTATATGATGGATACCGTCGGTAACAAGAAAGCCAAAGCAGAGATTGCCATGATCAAGGTGGTCGCGCCAAATATGGCTTGC
Organism: Alphaproteobacteria bacterium UBA6062; assembly: GCA_002428885.1. GTDB lineage: Bacteria > Pseudomonadota > Alphaproteobacteria > Sneathiellales > Sneathiellaceae > Sneathiella. Next base: position 6,161 of record DIYE01000265.1, on the reverse strand, counting down.
GAAATCATCGATTGGGCCATCCAGGCGCATGGCGGTGGCGGCGTCACAAGCGACTTCGGTCTCGCATCGGCCTATGCCGGTGCCCGGACATTGCGACTGGCGGACGGACCGGATGAGGTTCACCGCAACCAGATTGCTCGTCTTGAACTGAAGAAATATGACTGATCCGGTATCACCTGGATCTTACGAAAGCCTCCGGTTTCCGCCGGAGGCTTTTTTCATGGGATTCATTTTGTTTTGCATCCACGAAAACACTCTATATAAGCTGTTCTCGCATCAGCGTTTTTTCAGGACATGAGTTATGATCAAGACAATGGGTTGGACAGCGATCGCGGTTGTTGTCGTCGTCGCGGGATTTCTTTACCGCTATGAAAGTCTTGATCCCTGTGAATGGATGACGCAGGAACTAGCTGAATATGCCGGTGTTCCAGGTGTTCAGGGATTGGGCGGAACCGCGGGAGTGGTGATGAGTACTGGCGAATGCCTGCAGAACTGGATGGATCTTCGCGTCAAGGGCGCTGAACAATATCAGGAATCCTGACTAAAAAAGTCCGCCTTCGAAAAGACGGACTCTCTCATACAGTATGACTGTTATGGTCAGGCTGCAAAGCCGTTATGGATAAATTCCAGTTTATTGCCGAACGGATCAATCACAAAACCGGTATAGACATCCGGTTTGGGGTAAGCTTCTCGGGCACCTGGCGCACCATTATCTTTACCGCCTGCCTGCAGGGCAAAGCGATGGGCTGCATCAACTGTTTCCTTATCTTTGGCAACCAGGGCGATATGCGTTCCGTTTCCGGCACTGTAATGATCGCCGTCTCCCGGTAACATGGCCAGAAACTGCGGTGCGCCGTTTCCGTATGCAGCAAAGCCGTCGGTTTTAGCGAGCAGCGCGCATCCCAATATGGTCATCAGTCCGTTATAGAACTCACAGGCCTTGTCGATATCACTGACGCCGACACTTAAATGATCAACGATATTCATCTTATTTCTCCAGCTCTTGAGGGAAGCGGGCAGGCCGGAGGGAAAAGCCTGCCCGGTTATTGCTATTAGAGTTCAGTTGCTTTGGTGTGTTTGATGGTTTTCCAGTTTTTAGCGGCTTTGGCGATGGTGCCGGCCCGGTCTTTCTGGAAAAGCTTGTAGATTTCCTCGCTGAGGAAAACATACAGTTTGCCGTCTTCGACAGCGGCGAACTGAGGGTCACCGTCAAACTTCTTGTTCACGGAAACACCATAAGTGCAGAAGCCGCCATTTTCCGGGATATAACTGGCCGGTGAAGCCTTGAAGGTATCCAGGTTTTTCTTGCTGGCGAAGTAATAGGCAACACCGTCATGAACGGCTGTGAATTCAGCACGACCTTCGACACGGTTGTTAATGTCGATGAAAGCAACAGGATCAACACCATGCAGGCCGAGAGGGGCGCCTGCGGCAGTCAGGCCGGCGGCTGTATTATATTCGTCAGCCGCAAATGACGGGCTGGCCACAAAGGCAGTCATCAGGGCGATGGTGGCAACAATAGTGGGGGCAAGAAGGGTTTTCATGGTTATCTCATCCTTTATTCAATAGTTGGTTTCGGTACCCGAAGACGGTGAGTGGGAAGAAAATCCGGTCTGGCCAAGTGTCCGATCCGTTCCGGATCTTCGGTGCTAGGTTCCAGCTCTCCGCTTCGGGTAACTGTGAATTAAGGTGAAATAGGATGATTTATCAATATGGGTGTCTTTTATTGGGATTATTGGCAAGTATGTCGGGACGATATGCAAATTAATCGATGTTTCTGCGATATTCCGTCGGCGGAATCCCGAACTTGGTGGTGAAGGCGCGGGTAAAGGCTGCGGCTGACTGATACCCTGCCTGAACGGCAATTTGTTGCACGCTGTTACCGGCTTCACTGAGAGAAGCGAGGGCTTTCTGCAGTCTCCAGTCGGTCAGATAGCTCATAGGGCCTGTGCCCACCAGTTCCCCGAATCTATCGGCAAAGCGACTTCGAGACATACCGACCTCTGATGCCAGGCTCTGAACCGTCCAGGCTTCCTCCGGGCGTTCATGCATCAGAGACAAGGCATTGCCGATATGGCGGTCGTGATAGGCTTGCAATACGGATTGCAGATGCGTGTCGCGGCTTAGGCCAAATCTGACGAGTTCAATAAACATAATCTCCGAAAGCCGGGTCACCGCTGCCGTTGAGCCAAGGGCGCCGCCAAATAGCCGACGGGTGATCAGCCTAAGAATATCGTCCAGCTCAGGTTCCCGTGCCCGGTCACTCGCTCGGGTGAGCAGATAATCGGGCAGGGCTCTCAAAATGGGATGATCCGCGCCATGACGGAAGGTGAAATGTCCGCAAATCATCTGTGTTGCGGCCTCCGGATCTCCATCGCCGACGACGAGGACGCCTTTTCCATCATAGCCGATGGCGCTGAGGACGGTTTCCAGATCCGGTGCTGAAACGCATTTCTGATCGGCGAGGATATGGGATTTGCCCCGTGGTATGAGAATCAGGTCTCCGGGGTTGAGAGTGAGGGTTTCGCTACCCTCGACAGTAACCGAACATTGCCCTTGAATAACAAGATGGAACCGGGCGGCCTGCTGATAGTCGGGAACGGTAACCGACCAGGGCGGCGAAAAATCCGTCCGGAAATACAAAGAGCCTTTCAAGTCCAGAGTATTAAGAATATCGTCCAGAACATCCATATCAGCGCTATACCTGTTGTCTCAAAAGATTAGACTTAATGCAAAGCGATGATCTCTTGAAGGGGCATATAGATCACAAATCGGTGTTGTATTCAGGCTCCGGACGTGCGGGCACTGGTATTTTCCCTAAAGGCTTTGTCTTTCTTTTTGGCAAAGGCATCTTTCCAGTTATCGGCAAGTTCCGGCAGTTCTGATAGAGAAGCGGCAATCGTCGGATCGAGTTTAGGGTTAAATCTGGCGGCGATAATCTTGTCCAGCGACCAATCAGGCTGCGGCCTGTCGATATGTTCAAGAAGATCACCGGCTTCAACGGAGCCGGTTTCCAGAACACGGTAATACCAGCCGGTAAAACCACTTTCCTGAAACAGTTTCACCATCTGCTTGTTATCGATATGCAGATTAAGCTTCCAGCAGGGTTGTCGACCTTGAGAAATCTGAATACGAGCGGAGCCGAGGGCAAAGACATCCCCGATACAGAGATCCTTTTCAACAATTCCCAACGTTGAAATATTTTCCCCCACGCCGCCGGGAACAAATTTCTCAGTCTGCGCTGGCAATTTGTTTTGCCAATACGTGTAGTGATCTGCCGCGTAATGATGCAGTGCTTTGTCAGGACCACCATGGACCTTGAGATCCGCCTGCTGGTCGATCTCAAAACCGGTCCGTGTCACCACAAGTTTGCCATCCGCAATGGTCTTGCCAATCGCGGATGGTGCCTTGCCTGGCCATCTGTCTTCAGCTTTCCCCGCATAGAGGCTGGAGATCCGGGTGTCGGAAAGAAGCATCAATATTCAGCCACTCACCTTGCTCCAGCCGAGCATGGAGAGCATCTGCGCGAAGGCTCCATATTGGGTTGCCCGCGAGGAGCTGGCATTTCCGTCCAATCCCCGCTTGTAGACTCCCTGCACAATGGCGGCGAGTCGGAAGAAGGAAAAAGCGATATAGAATTCCCAGTTTTCGATACCGTCTCGTCCGGTCCGCTTGCAATAAGCGTCAATATAAGCCTGTTCCGTCGGAATGCCGCTTGTCACAAAGTCCGTTTCTACCAGGCCACCGGAAGCCGGATGCATGAAATGATAGGTCATGCAGTTATAGGCAAGGTCGGCGAGTGGATGCCCCAGTGTGCAAAGCTCCCAGTCCAGAACAGCAGCCACCTGCGGTTTCGTCGGATGGATAATCATATTTTCCAGGCGGTAATCACCGTGGCAGATGGTTGTTGTATCATCATTTGGCAGATTAGCCGGAAGCCAGTTGATGAGATTTTCCATCGGCTCCACTTCATCTGTCTGGGAGGCCCGATACTGCTTGGTCCAGCGGCCGATCTGCCGTTCGAAATAGTTGCCTTTCTTGCCGAAGTCACTGAGGCCGACAGCATCAACATCCACATTGTGCATCTTGGCAAGGGTATCATTCATGGCATCGTAAATGGCCGTGCGTTCAGACGGATCGTTATCCGGCATGGCAGGCTGTCGGAAAATACGGCCTTCTACTTTCTCCATCACATAGAAAGGAGTGCCGATAATATCCGCATCTTCACACAGGCAGAAAGTCCGGGCGACGGGGACATCTGTCGATTGCAGGGCCGCCATGATCCGGTATTCCCGCTCAACGGCGTGGGCGGAAGGCAGCAGCACTCCCGGCGGCTTCTTGCGCATCACATAATCCTGATCGGGCGTATGCAGCAGGAAGGTCGGGTTGGACTGGCCGCCTTCAAACTGATTGACGGTCAGTGGGCCTTTGAAGCCGTCGACATTCTCCTTCAGATAATCGACAAATTTCCCTTCATCGAATTTATGCGCTTCCCGAACCGGAATGACATCTGCATTGTCACTCATGGCCACATCCCTTTCTTTGTTGTTTTTGTTATTTGATTATCTTTTCTACCTGTTCCCAGCCCAGAACCGCAAGCGGTTTGGCTTTCGCGCCCATATCACGGGCATGCGGGCTTGAAGCCGTCCCATCGACAACGCGACCCATAATGCCCTGGAATATGGCTGACAGGCGGAACATGTTATACGCCATATAGAAATCCCAGTTGTCGATGCCTGCGCGGCCGGTTCTCTCGCAATAGGCCCGAACATAGTCCTCTTCCGTCGGAATGCCGAGGGCCTTCAGATCCAGCCCTTTAAGGCCCCGGAACAGTTCCGGATCGAGCCGCCAGGTCATGCAATGATAGGAAAAGTCGGCAATCGGATGACCGAGCGTCGACAGCTCCCAGTCCAGAATGGCGATGATCTTTTTACTGTCCTGGTCCAGCATGGTGTTATCCAACCGATAATCCCCGTGCACGACTGATGTTTCATCTCCGTCCGGGATATTGTCCGGCAGCCATGCCATCAGTTTGTCCATTTCAGGAATGCTCTCTGTCTCGGAGGCTTTATATTGCTTGGACCAGCGATTGATCTGCCGCGCCAGATAATCGGTCGGTTTGCCGAAATCTTCCAGACCGACAGCTTTGTAATCAACCTGATGCAGGGCGGCCATGGCAGCGTTCATGGAATCAAACGTTATGGAGCGTTGTTGATTGGTGAAGTGAGGAAGGGTCGGGTCCCATTCCACAACCCCGTCCACGCAATCCATAATATAGAACATGGTGCCGATAACGGCCTCATCCTCACACAGGCAATAGGTTTTCGGAACCGGAACGTCGGTCTTTCCAAGACTGCTGATCACCTTATATTCCCGGTCCACGGCATGGGCTGAGGGGAGAAGCTTTCCGGGCGGTTTGCGTCTCAGAACATATCGTTTGGCAGGCGTTGTCAGCATATAGCTGGGATTGGATTGTCCGCCTTTAAACTGGCTAACCTCCAGCGGTCCCTCAAAATCTTCCACATGTGTCTGCATGTAGCTTTCGAGAGCCGCGATGTCGAATTGGTGCCGCTCCTGCACCGCCATCGTGCCTGAGAATTCTGAAGATGACGCTGTCATTATCCTGTCCCTTATTGTTGTTGTTTTTCGCGTTCAACCGCCCGACAGCCGATATCGGACCGGCAAAACCCTTCCTTCCAGTCGATTTTTTCAATGGCGCGATAGGCCTTGTCTTTGGCATTGCTGACCTTGTCTCCAAAAGCGGTCACCCCGAGGACCCTGCCGCCTGTTGCCAGAATACGGGTTCCATCCCGTTTTGTCCCGGCATGGAAAACGGTAACAGCGTCTTCTTCGCCCGCTGCTGTCAGCCCTTTTATTTCGGTGTTTTTCTCATAAGAGCCGGGATAGCCATTGGCTGCAAGAACAACCACCAGAGCCGGATCTGTTTTCCAGTCCAGTGTCACCTGATCCAGATTGCCGTCTGCTGTTGCTATCAGGGCAGGCAGCAGATCACTATCCAGTCGGGCACAAAGAACCTGACATTCCGGATCGCCAAAGCGCACATTATATTCAATGAGTTTTGGTCCGTCTTTTGTGATCATCAGGCCCGCATAAAGAACACCGGTATAGGGCGCCCCTCGTTCCTTCATAGCGGCGACCGT
>DIYE01000139.1:5853-6035 GCA_002428885.1 Alphaproteobacteria bacterium UBA6062 | reverse complement strand
GATTTGCTCAAATCGCTTTCATCGGCCCTGATCACGATACGGGTGGCGTCCACCTGATCAATGATACCACCGCGTTTAGCGACCGTCGCCACACCGGAGTCGCGAGCCACTCGCTCTTCCATACCGGTTCCGACAAACGGGGCTTCGGCTTTCAGAAGCGGAACAGCCTGACGCTGCATGTT
>DIYE01000139.1:0-5782 GCA_002428885.1 Alphaproteobacteria bacterium UBA6062 | reverse complement strand
ACGCTGCATGTTTGATCCCATCAGGGCGCGGTTCGCGTCATCGTTTTCCAGAAACGGAATAAGAGATGCACCGACGGACACCAGCTGTTTCGGTGACACGTCGATATAAGTCACCTCTTCCGGTTTGGCGACAACATATTCACCCTGCGCCCGGCAGCGAACAAAGTCTTCGGTGAACTGTCCCTGATCATCAAGAGACGCGTTGGCCTGTGAAATGGTGTGTTTGCTCTCTTCCATGGCGGAGAGATACTTCACTTCACCGGTCAGCTTGTTGTTTTCAACCCGCTGATACGGGCTTTCAATAAAGCCGTATTTATTGACACGAGCGAAGGTCGCCAAGGAGTTGATCAGACCAATGTTCGGACCTTCCGGTGTTTCAATCGGACAGATACGACCATAATGGGTCGGATGAACGTCGCGGACCTCAAAGCCTGCACGCTCACGGGTCAGACCACCCGGGCCAAGCGCTGACAAACGACGCTTATGGGTAATTTCGGACAGCGGGTTCGTCTGGTCCATAAACTGGCTGAGCTGGCTGGAGCCAAAAAACTCACGAACAGCCGCAGCAGCCGGTTTGGCATTGATCAGATCGTGCGGCATCACCGTGTCGATCTCGACGGAACTCATACGCTCCCGGATCGCCCGTTCCATGCGCAGCAGGCCGATACGGTACTGGTTTTCCATCAGCTCACCAACGGAACGAACACGGCGATTACCGAGGTTGTCGATATCGTCGGTCTCACCATGGCCGTCTTTCAGGCGAACCAGTGTTTTAACCACTTCCAGAATGTCATCTTTGCGCAGGACGCGGACAGTGTCTTCCACATCCAGGTCAAGGCGCATGTTCATTTTCACGCGGCCAACAGCAGACAGGTCATAGCGCTCTGAGTCAAAGAACAGACCATGGAACAGGGCTTCGGCTGTTTCCTCGGTCGGCGGCTCACCCGGACGCATAACGCGGTAGATATCAATCAGAGCCTGCTCGCGGGAAGAACTCTTGTCGACAGCCAGTGTGTTCCGAATATACGGCCCAACATTAACATTATCGATATCCAGCGTTGAGATTTCCTTGAAACCGGCAGCCTCAAGCTGATCAATCAACGCTTCGGTAAGCTCATCGCCGGCTTCAACAAAAACCTCGCCGGTTTCCGGGTTGATCATGTCTTCGGCAGCGAAACGGCCAACCAGCTCAAGATGGCTTACCAGCATATCTTTCAAACCGGCATCGACCAGTTTGCGGGCCAGGCGCTGAGTGATCTTTGTACCGGCTTCAGCAACAACGCTCTCGGTGTCCGCATCCACCAATTCCCGGATCAGGCGACTGCCCCGGACCCGCTCTAAGTTGAACGGTGTGCGCCAGCCCTTTTTATCCAGTTTATAGTCAACACGATCATAAAAGAAATTCAGGATATTCTCATGGCTCATGTCGAGAGCCTGAAGCAATGTCGTGACCGGCAGCTTGCGGCGGCGGTCAATACGGACATGCACAATATCCTTGGCATCAAATTCGAAGTCCAACCAGGAGCCGCGATACGGGATAACGCGGGCGGCGAACAGCAATTTACCGCTGGAATGGGTCTTACCCTTGTCGTGGTCGAAGAAGACACCCGGGCTACGATGCATCTGGGAAACGATAACCCGTTCGGTACCGTTAATGATGAAAGTGCCTTTATCGGTCATCAAAGGCATATCGCCCATATAGACGCTCTGTTCCTTGATATCGAGAACAGATTTTGCCTCGGTATCCGGATCCACTTCGAACACGATCAGGCGCAGGGTTGCCTTCAGCGGGGCTGCATACGTCATGCTGCGCTGCTGACACTCCTCTTCGTCATATTTCGGTGGTTCAAATTCGTAAGAAACGAATTCCAGGCTCGCTGTATCGGCGAAATCCTTGATCGGAAAAACTGACTTGAAGACGCTTTGAAGACCTTCGTCACCCCGTTCATCGACCGGAATATCAGCCATCAGAAAGGCGTCGTAAGAGGTTTTCTGTACCTCGATCAGATTTGGCATTGTCGTCGCGGCTGCGATCTGACCAAAATCCTTGCGAACACGTTTCCGACCGGTGAACGACTGCAAAATGCCCATGCGAAATCCCCGTATTTCTGTTGCCTAACTAGATCGCAGCCCGAAAGGGGCCGCAAATAGAACCTTTACAGCGCCAATTCCACATAATGGCGGCTTTTGGCATAAAAGTTCAACATATTTCGTACCGGAATCAGAGACCCCCGGTTCGGGTCACGTAATTAAAACCCCGCCGGATTTCCGCCCTCTCTTCAGAAAGCGGTTGCGGGGAAGGCAGCGCATGCCACCTTCCCCGGCTTGATTTTAGCGATCAGCTGATCGCTGGCAGAGCTGAACTTATTTAAGTTCAACAGTTGCGCCAGCGCCTTCGAGCTGTTCTTTGAGCTTCTGAGCTTCGTCTTTCGGAGCGCCTTCTTTAACTGGCTTCGGTGCACCCTCAACCAGTTCTTTGGCTTCCTTGAGGCCCAGGCCGGTGATGGCACGGACTTCTTTAATGACGTTGATTTTCTTATCGCCGGCAGCAGCCAGGATAACGTCAAACTCATCTTTTTCAGCAGCAGCAGCTTCACCGCCGCCGGCACCTGGAGCAGCAGCAACAGCAACAGGTGCTGCGGCAGAAACGCCCCATTTGTCTTCAAGCAGTTTTGCAAGTTCTGCAGCTTCCAGCACTGTCAGTGCGGAAAGGTCTTCGGCAATCTTTTCGAGATCGGCCATTGTACTATTCTCCTCAGGTAAACCGTTAGGTTTTCAATCAATAAATAACTGGCTTTTACATCTAACCCTGTTCGGCTTTCGCCGACAGGACACGGGCCAACTGACCAGCTGGTGCTTGAACAACACCTGCAATTTTTGTTGCAGGAGCCTGCAAGAGACCAACCAGTTTTCCACGAAGTGAGTCGAGAGACGGCAGGCTTGCCAGGGACTTGACACCATCAGCATCAAGTTCTGTCGCACCCATTGCGCCGCCGATCACCACAAACTTGTCATTCTCTTTCGCAAAATCCTGAGCCGCTTTAGGAGCCGCAACCGGATCGCTTGAATAAGCGATACCGACCGGGCCTTTCAGCTTCTCTGAAAGAGAACCGTAGTCCGTGCCGTCAAGAGCGAGACGTGTAAGCCGATTTTTCGTCACTTTGAAGTTGGCGCCAGCTTCCCGCATCTTCACCCGCAGATTTGTCATCTCCGCCACAGTGAGACCACTGTATTCGGCAACAACAACAACACCTGCTTCGGTGAAGACACCGTTCATTTCGGCAACCAGAGCTTCTTTTTGCGATCGGTCCACTCGTCGTCTCCAGTTTATGAAATGCCGCCTATTTGGCTAAGCATCCCGGTTAAAAAAGAATTTGGCCTAAGCCAAATCCGTTTTACTGTCCCAGGTCCACCTGAATTGCTGACAAGCAGCGAATTTGTAGCTTCCCTGTCTATGCAGGCAACTTGTGCTTTTAAATTTTCGGGCCCAAAGGCTCAAAAACACCTGCAGTCTTGGACAGCTGAACCTGCCAGGCAGGTTCAGGCATCTGCCGCCGAAGCGGCAAATTCCTTTAGCAAAATCAAACGATTTCGCTGACTTCTATCTTAACCCCGGGCCCCATGGTAGAGCTTAAGGCAACTTTCTTGACGAACTGTCCTTTGGCGCCGCTTGGCTTCGCCTTAAGAACCGCATCGATGAAAGCTTTAACATTTTCATTCAGAGCTTCGGCTGTGAAGCTTGATTTACCGATACCGGCGTGAACGATACCGGTTTTTTCCGCCCGGAATTCAACCTGGCCACCTTTGGCTGCCTTAACAGCATCAGCGACATTCGGCGTAACCGTTCCAAGTTTCGGGTTCGGCATCAAGCCGCGCGGACCCAGAACCTTACCGAGACGACCGACAACGGCCATCATGTCCGGCGTTGCAATGCAACGATCAAAATCCATATTGCCGGCCTGAACGGTTTCCATCAGGTCTTCGGCACCAACCAGTTCCGCGCCGGCTGCTTTCGCTTCCTCGGCTTTGTCACCGCGAGCAAAAACCGCAACACGAACGGATTTACCAGTGCCGTTCGGCAGTTGAATAACACCACGAACCATCTGATCGGCATGACGCGGGTCAACACCCAGATTCATGGCAATTTCGACGGTTTCATCAAATTTTGATGTTGCGTTGGACTTCACCAGATCTACAGCTTCACCCAGATTGTAGAGCTTATCGCGATCAACCGCTTCAGCTGCCACTTTTTGTCTTTTTGTCAGTTTAGCCATTTATCAGCCCTCCACCGCGTAGCCCATGGAGCGGGCGGAACCTTTGATGATTTCCATTGCGGCTTCAATATCATTGGCATTGAGGTCGACCATTTTGGCTTCCGCAATTTCCTTAACCTGCGCCAGCGTGACAGTCGCTGCTGTTTCGCGACCCGGAGTGCTGCCGCCTTTTTTCTGACCGGCTGCTTTTTTCAGGAAATAGGAGGCCGGCGGTGTCTTCGTCACAAAAGTGAAAGACCGGTCCGCATAGACTGTGATGATCGTTGGAATCGGCATACCGCCTTCCATGCTGCCGGTGGCGGCATTGAACGCTTTACAGAATTCCATGATATTCACACCCTGCTGACCCAGAGCCGGACCAATAGGCGGTGATGGATTTGCCTGTCCCGCAGGGACCTGCAACTTGATATAACCTTGTATCTTCTTTGCCATTTTCTTCCCTATTCAACATAAAGGGCTGCGGTACGGCCATGGCTGACCTTCCGCAAACTCGCCGCACCATTACGGCAAATAACGCTAAAACTCAACTTTTCTCGACTTGAGAATAATCCAGCTCGACAGGTGTAGACCGGCCAAAAATGGAAACAGAGACTTTAAGCTTGGCTTTCTCCTCATCCACTTCTTCAACAACCCCCATAAAGGTTGCAAACGGACCGTCGCTGACCCGAACTTCCTCGCCGATTTCAAACGTAACAGACGGCTTCGGACGTTCGATACCTTCCTGAACCTGGTTCAGGACAGCCATCGCCTCTTTCTCAGAAATCGGCTGCGGTTTATTGGCATTCCCAAGGAAACCGGTCACCTTCGGAAGGTTTTTCACCAAGTGATAGGTTTCGTCATTCATTTCCATATGCGCAAGGACATAGCCCGGGAAGAATTTCCGCTCAGCGCTCACTTTCTGACCGCGGCGTACTTCAACCACTTCCTCAACCGGAACCAGGACGTCCTCGAATTTATCAGCCATCCCCTTGAGGATCGCCTGCTCTTTTACGGACTGGGCAACCTTTTTCTCAAAACCGGAATAGGCATGAATTATATACCAGCGTTTTCTGGGCGAAACTTCAGTATCGGACATCATCAAGCCCCCAATGCCAGAATATACTTAACAACAAACTGAATACCCGTATCCACTGTGAAAAAGAAGATGGAGGCCAGAAAAACCATAACAAAGACCATCCCCGTTGTGATCATGGTCTCCTTACGGGTCGGCCATGTCACTTTGGAAGCCTCCTGCCGCACCTGGCGGATAAAAGCACCTGGAGTTACCTTTGCCATTCTTTCCTCAAATCAGTTTCAACAACCGGGATGACCCGGCGGTATACAGGATTTCCCCGAAGAGATCAACCAGACTGGCAGGAGTGGAGGGGATCGAACCCCCAACCCCCGGTTTTGGAGACCGGTGCTCTACCAATTGAGCTACACTCCTAATGCCTGTACTGGCACCGAGAGCCGCCTGGTTTCCCGGGCGGCTCAAGGCCAATTCACTGGTCAGGTGAAAGCCTCGCTTT
>DIYE01000160.1 GCA_002428885.1 Alphaproteobacteria bacterium UBA6062 | reverse complement strand
GGGTCGGGTGCCGTCGGACCCATCGCCGATGCTCATCTCTGCCAGCCTTTTTACATGCCCGAATTTTAACTCTGGTTTCCACTTATCCGCCTGGGCAATATTTGGCTGAACAAGCCGGATATTGCTGTTTTCTAGAGCAGGAAGAGGGTCAGCTTGCAGGCGGATATACCCAATGCCTACCATAACAGCCAGAAGGCCGCAGGTTATGAGCATGGCTGTGTTTTTGTTTTTCTGCTTGATGTCTTCTTCCGCAAGCAGGGCCGGCAGGCTGCTGATCAGGACGGTCATGAGCGTCAGGCCGTAAATGCCGATAAAGGCGGACCATTGCAGCATAGGCAGGACATTCCCCCAGGCATATCCTGCCAGATTCCACGGAAATCCCGTGAACAGCGTGCCGCGGGCATATTCTGCAAGAACCCAGAGGCCGGAGAAAATGAGAATGCGGTTCACGCCGGAGACTTTAAGCAGATATGTAATCAGTGTTGCCAGGCCGCAATAGATGGCCAGAAACGCCGGAAGGCCCATGATTGGTAGGGGCAGCAGGGCGGCGTGGGCCTCAGCGTCAATGGTAAAGGCAACACCGATCCAGTATAGACCGGCCATAAACTGTCCCCACCCGAACCACCAGCCGATAAAGAATGCCTGCCAGCGGGTTTTGGCCTGGCTCAGGAGTATGAGCATTCCTGAGAAACAGATCGGCAGGAAGAACACGAGATGCAGCGGAGCAAAGGTTGTCGCCAGAAGAAGCCCGAGAAGAAAGGACAGACCAGCAAGTTTCCAGAAGCCTAAAGCCGACAGGCGCAGCGTTACACTGCTCATTCGTCTTCCAACAGAGAATCCGGCGATCTGCGGACCCGGATCCGTTTGACTTTCCGGGCGTCGGCATCAACCACTTCAAAGTCCAGGCCACTGGCATGCGGGACGATTTCTCCGCGGGTCGGAATATGACCGGCCAGCTGAAATACGAGGCCTCCGACAGTATCCACATCCTCGTCTTCATCTTCCGGTAACAGATCCACTTCCAGAAGATTTTCCAGCTCTTCGATGGAAGCACGGGCATCCGCCTCAAGCGTTCCGTTACCGGAAACAAAGATCAGCGGACCTTCCTGCTCATCATGTTCGTCTTCAATATCCCCGACGATTTCCTCGACCAGATCCTCAATTGTCACCAGACCGTCAATGCCGCCATATTCGTCCACCACATTGGCCATGTGGATGTGGGTCGCCCGCATTTTCAGGAGCAGATCCTGAACCGTCATGGAGGGAGGAACAAATAGAATTTCCCGCCGGAAATTCTGCCAGTTGGTTTTGGTCGGCTGCCCCCAGAAATTAATCAGATCCTTAATATGGAACATGCCGACCACATTATCCAGATTGTCTTCATAAACCGGCAGGCGGGAGTGACTGGTTTGTGCAAAGCGTGCAACCACATCTTCCAGAGGCAAGGCAAGATCGATCGCTTCAATATCCGCACGGGGAATCATCACATCGCGGATACTCAGGTCACTGATGCTGAGAATATTGGTCAGCATGGCCCTTTCAGCAGGATTGATCGCCTGTTCGGGATCGTCGTGTTCTTCGATCAGTTCTTCCAGCGTAGACCGGACACTGCTATCTGCTTGAGGGCTCAGCCGAAAGATCTTGAGCAGGTTCCTGAAGAAACCGCCTTCGGTGTCAGGCTGTTCGTTGAGATCGGCTTCAGAAGGCAGGTCACTGTGTGATGGATTATTGTTCATGTCTGTCCAGGTTGCTCTATGCGGAAAGTATCCTCCCCTTTATAGGGATTGTCGATACCCAGTTTTCCAAGAATATCGATTTCAAGGGCTTCCATTCGGTTTGCTTCCCCCTCTTCTTCATGGTCATACCCCATGAGATGCAGGAAACCGTGAACCGTTAAATGAGTAAGGTGGCTGGTAATGGATTTTTGCTGTTCTTCTGCTTCGCGCTGTATTGTCTCTTCTGCAAAAGCAATATCTCCGAGCGTTAACGGTTCAGAAAAGCGAGCGCTGTCGAGCAGTGCGGTCTGACTGATGGGTGTATCCGGGAATGACAAGACATTCGTGGCTTTATCTTTCCCCCGGTAATCGCGGTTTAAAAGGCGGATATCGGCGTCAGTTGTGAACAGAAAACTGATTTCCACGGATGTCGAGAAGTCACTGGTATCCAGATCAAGGGAAGGCGTTAAATGTTCCAGGCAGATCTTGATGGTTTTTTCGGTTGTCTCCTGAAGGGCATCTTTCAGTAACGTCCAGCTTCCATCCTCAATTGTCAGGTCGCACTGATATTCAAAACCAAGCACCTGCGCGTCTTCTCCGTTTAAGGGCATAGAATTTTTCACAGCAGTCTCAAATAACAGAACGGATCCCTGAAAAGGTTATTGATCGGTTCGTTTCCATGGCCGTTGACATTAATCCGGCTTTTTCAAGTTTAGCTTTTTCTCTCGTTCATGCTCTCCGTAAGCCCTTACAATGCGCGTTACAAGAGGATGCCGGACAACGTCAGTTTCCCCGAAATTGATAAAGTCCACACCCTTCACACCTTTAAGAATATGCACGGCTTCCTGCAAACCGGAGCGAACCCCGAGCGGCAGATCGACTTGTGATAAATCTCCGGTAACGGCCATGCGGGAATTTTCCCCCATACGGGTCAAGAGCATTTTCATCTGAACAGGGGTCGTGTTTTGCGCCTCATCCAGAATAATGGCGGAATTTGATAAGGTCCGTCCCCGCATGAAAGCCAGCGCAGCAACCTCGATTTCGCCGTTTTCAAGGCGCTTGACGACTTCCTCTGCCGGCAGCATGTCATAAAGAGCATCGTAAAGCGGCCTGAGATAGGGATCGATTTTATCGCGCATATCGCCCGGCAAGAAGCCCAGTTTTTCACCGGCTTCCACAGCGGGGCGCGCCAGAATGATGCGATCCACCTGGTTCTGAATAAGCATAGCGACCGCGTTGGCGACAGCCAGATAGGTTTTTCCGGTTCCTGCAGGTCCAAGTCCAAAAACCAGTTCATGCTGACGGAGCGAGTTTACATAGTAAGACTGGTTGGTTGAGCGAGGAGTGATCCGCCGGCGTTTGGTGACGATCATGTTGCCGGTTTCTGACACCGATCCCCGACTGCCGTCTGATGCGGGCAGGTCGCTGGCCATCCGTATCGCTGCATCCACCTCGCCTTCGGTTACTTCCATTCCCTTTTCCAGCCGGCTATAGAGATCCAGCATAACCTTCTTCACGGTTACCCGGTTTTCCTTGGTTCCGGAAATGGCCATCTTGTTACCGCGCGGAGCAACCGACACGTCCAGTGCCTGTTCTATCCTTGCCAGATAACGATCATGCTCCCCCACCAGTTGGGCAAGAAGGTGATTATCGTCAAATTCGACAATGGTCACCTTGTCTTTTTTGCTGTTCTCGGCGGATTTTGCTTTGGAATCAGATGTCTGTTGAGGCACTTTTTCTCCTGAGGTCCGATCCGGCTAGGCGGCGTCGGCGACGTCGCCGGATTTCAATTTTCCGCGCAGTGAATTGGCATTGCCTTCTTCGACAATAACAGTAGCAATTCGACCAATGCGATGGGGAGGGGATTGAACAAAAACAGATTGCATAAAGGGGCTTCGACCAATGAGCTGGCCGTCCTTTTTACCTTCCCGTTCCAGAAGGATGTCAATTTCCTTTCCTTCAAAAGACCGGTTAAAGGCGAGCTGTTGTTCGTTCAGCAGGGCTTGCAGTTCCGCCAGACGTTCCGATTTGATATCTTCGGCAATCATCTGACCTTCCAGCGCTGCAGCCGGGGTTCCCGGACGCGGGCTGTATTTGAAGCTGTAGGCCTGGGCGTATTTCACATCCCTGACCAACTGCATTGTGTCCTGAAATTCGGCATCCGTTTCACCGGGAAAGCCGACAATAAAATCGCCTGACAGAGCCAGATCCGGATTATATTCCCGCAACTTTTCAACAATCCGCCGATACTGATCAGCGGTATGCCGACGATTCATTGCCTCCAGAATTCGGTCAGAACCCGCCTGAACAGGCAGATGCAGATAGGGCATTAGAATGTCTACATCCCGATGTGCCCGGCACAGATCCTCAGTCATTTCAAGAGGGTGCGATGTTGTATAGCGGAGCCTTTCAAGACCGTCCAGTGAGGCCAGTTCCTGAATAAGTTCAGCCAATGAGAGAGGTTTGCCGCTTGGGCCCAGGCCATGATAAGCGTTCACATTCTGCCCGAGCAATGTGATCTCTTTTGTGCCGGCCGCCAGCATCCGTTTTGCTTCTGCCAGAATACTGCTTACCGGGCGGGAAAATTCAGCACCGCGTGTGTAGGGAACAACGCAAAAGGCGCAGAATTTATCACAGCCTTCCTGAACCGTCAGGAAAGCGCTTAGATTCTTGTCTATAGCGTCATCAGGCAGGTAATCAAATTTAGGTTCAACCGGAAAATCAGTGTCCAGAACCTGACCGGCCCCCCGGGTTGCTTCGGCGAGCATTTCAGGCAGTTTATGGTAGGATTGCGGTCCAAAAACCATATCCACATAGGGGGCGCGTTTCATGATTTCCGCTCCCTCGGCTTGCGCAACGCAGCCGGCGACGGCAATAATCATATCACCATCGTTCTCTGTCTGCTTTGCCTTACGCATGTTGCGCAGCCTGCCCAGTTCCGAAAAGGTTTTTTCGGAAGCCTTTTCCCGGATATGGCATGTATTCAAGATGGCCATATCGGCATTATTGGGCTGATTTGTCAGGGCATATCCCAGAGGAGAGAGAATGTCGGCCATACGGGCGGAATCATACACGTTCATCTGGCAGCCGTATGTTGAAATATAAAGTTTCTTGGTCACTGATCCTCGCTGACCATGGTTTGTCTAGTGTGCTTCCTTCCAATAAAAAAGCACTGTAAATACTGCATATCATTCCCCAGCGGGAACGGTCTCAATTCCGTGTTTCATATCAGGAATTCTTATCTGAGAGAAGATGTAGATAAGAAATCTCTGTCAGAATGCAACATTAAGTATGCTGAAGTGCGTAAAAAATCAACTAAAGCTCTGGTCTGCCGGTCAGCGCCCGCGACAAACCGTGGGTAATGACCTTTTGACAGTCTATTGCCATGTCTTTTCGGGAATCATAATCGTCAATCGTTACAGGGGCGTGAAAACGCAACTCCGCTGTTACTCGGCCTGTTTTCAGAAATTCCCAGACATGAGATGCCAGATCTTCATCACCGATCCAGGCGACAATGCCCATGGTACCGCGAGTCATCATCAGGTTATCCATGTGGCTGTAAGCAAGAGTAACCGGCTGCACGGTAAGCGGTTTTTCCCCCATATAGCTTTCGGCAAGGGCAAAATAGGCACTTTTAAAATTCTGAATGACCAGACCGTTTGATGATGTGCCTTCCGGAAACAGGAAAATGCTGTCACCCTGCTCCAGATGTTTTTGCATGTCGTCTTTATGATTTTTGACGGAGGGTCTGGTTCTGGCGATAAAAATGGTTTGTTGCAGACGGGATAGCGGACCGATCAACGGATAACCGGCGACCTCTTGTTTCGCGACAAAGCTGCCGCGGATCGCCTTGCCGACGACCGGGATGTCCAGCCATGAGATATGGTTCAGGACAAAAAGGGTCGGCTTATCCTTTGAGGGAGTTCCATGAATCTCCACCTGAACACGCAGCAGCCTGCACAGGCCGCGGTGAAATAACTGGGGCAGTACATAGCGTGATCCGGGCATGATTAAGAGAACTATCAATTGCGGCAGGACGAGAAAGCCTGCCCATAATAGTACAGCCAGAACAACGAGAGTAGATCGAATAGGGGTCATTAAATATGTCAGGTCGGAAGAGAGGTGTCCGACCTATTTATCTTTCTTGTGAAGGGATGTCTGACTGATGTTGACCAGTGATTCCTCCGGTGAAACGGTCTTCTTGTCGTGACCCTGAATGGGTTTACCGTACAGTTCCAGACGATGATCAATCAGTTCGAAGCCGAGTTCTTCGGCAATCCTTTTCTGAAGTTCTTCAATTCTTTCGCTTGTGAACTCAATCACCTGACCTGTCTCCACATTGATCAGGTGGTCGTGGTGCTGATCTGAGACCTCTTCATAGCGAGCCCGCCCATCTCCAAAGTCGTGCCGTTCCAGAATACCGTTTTCTTCAAACATGCGCACGGTTCTGTAAACGGTGGAAATGCTGATGGTGTCATCTACATCGGAAGCCCGCTTATAAACCAGTTCCACATCCGGGTGATCCTGGGATTCTGAAAGGACGCGGGCGATAACCCGGCGCTGCTCTGTCATGCGCAGACCTTTTTCTACGCAAAGTTGTTCCAGTCGAGATGGCATGCGAGTCCCTATCAAACCTGTTTACCAAAAGTTAGGTTAGTCTATACCAATTCTAAAATACGAACCAGTGAAGAAATGGCTATTTAGCGGCGGCCTTTTTACGGCGTGTTCCCAGGCCGATTTTCTTGGCCAGGTTCCGGCGCTGATTGGTGTAGTTCGGTGCTGTCATTGGGTAGTCCGACGGCAAGCCCCAGCGCTGTTTGTATTCTTCCGGCGTCATATTATAAGCTGTTTTCAGGTGCCGTTTCAGCATCTTGAGCTTTCTACCGTCTTCCAGACAGACAAGATAATCCGGCTGAATGGATTTACGGATCGCAATAGCAGGTTGCGGCCGGTCATTTATCGGTTCCGAGGTGCCGACATTGGACAGGGTGGAATAGACTTCACGGATCAGGCTCGAAATTTCGGCTGTCTCAAGTGTATTTCTGGACAAGTGAGAGGTCACAATGTCTGTCGTAAGAGCAAGAAGCTCCATTTTCTCGATTTTGTCAGACACTTTTTCCAGTCCTCCATTTAAAAGTTCGACGTCTTAATAAGGTATGCCGGTAATATGTGCAATAGTATGATAAGAAAAAAGGGGTTTGATTAAAAAAATCTTCCTATTTTGGAGTAATTAAATAAATCAGTACTTGATTATTCATCTCGAAATAAAACCGGCCGTATGCAGGTTGCTCTCAAAATCTGTATTTCAGAGGGCTTTCTTTAGTATCAGGGCATCGACTTTCAGGTCTCCTTCCCGATAATAGTTCCGCCGCCTGCCGGCTTCCTGAAAACCTGATTTTTCGTATAGGCGACGGGCGGCCTCGTTGGAAACGGATACTTCCAGGAACAGGCTTCTGATCTTGTGTTCCTTTAACTGCCGGCATCCTTCGATCAATATATTCTCTCCGTACGAGCGCCTTCGGTGGTCAGGCAGAACTGCGAGAGTCAGAATTTCAGCTTCATCGCTCATCAGCCGATAAAAGCAGAAACCAGCCGGTTCCTCACCGACGGACAGGATCTGAACCAGGGCTCCAGGTGTTTTCAAGAGGTCGGTAAATTCCTCGGTCGTCCAGGCAGGAGAAAAGGTTTGTTCATGCAGGGCAGACAGGATCGGCGCGCAATCCGGTGTCGTCAGAAAGCTGGATTGAAGGACGGTCATTTTGCCTGCTCTGGCAATCGGCCTCCAGGTAGCTTTGCGTCTGGTGCCCTGAGGTAAACCGGGGACGGGGGCAAAGCATTGGTACCGGGAAGCCCCTTATGCAAGGCAAGCCTTCCGATGATCCGGGCGTCCGGATCTGTATCCAGATCCAGGATTTCTACATCTTGACCGGTCAGGATTCCAGCTTCCTTCAAAATTGAAGCGCCGCTTCCCAGTATATTAAAGGCGGTGCCGGGCAGGGCATGTCGGGTTTGCGAAATAGGGCATGCCGTGGCTTCGGTCAGGGGCATTGGAACCGTTGCCAGATTATCCGGAGAGAAAATC
>DIYE01000158.1 GCA_002428885.1 Alphaproteobacteria bacterium UBA6062 | reverse complement strand
AAGCCGTTTCAACCGCTCGATACAGGGCGTTTTCGTGAGCCCGACCCGCCCCGCCAGCTCCGTCATGGTAATGCGGGCATTTTCCTGTAATTCATGCAGTATTTTTCGATCGAATTTATCCATTGGTCTGCTTAAGGTGTATTAAATAGTCAAATTGACTATATGAATGGATAAATGAAGTTTGTAAATAATAAATCATATGAAAATTTAGTCTCATTTCCTGATATGCCTGCCCTACCTTACTGCTGTGTTCCGGTAATAAAGTGAGGCCCCGATGCTGCATATTTCCAATAACTCCGATTCTCCGTTCCGTCAGTTGATACGGGAAGCCCATATCGGGGATGAAGACCAGGCCGTAGCAACGTTAAAATCCTATCTGGATCTGGACCAGAACATCCGGGAGAGTATTGTTGATGATGCCGCCGAACTGGTGCGGGTTCTGAGGCGCGCTAAAAATCCGGGGCTGATGGAAACTTTCCTCGGGGAATATGGCCTGAGCACCGAGGAGGGCGTTGCTCTGATGTGCCTGGCGGAGGCGTTGCTGCGGGTGCCGGATGAGGCGACGATCGATATGCTGATCCGGGACAAGATTGCGCCGGCTGATTGGGGAAAGCATCTGGGCCATTCCACCTCACCTCTGGTCAATGCGTCCACCTGGGCGCTGATGCTGACTGGCAAGGTCATTTCACCGAAAGAAGTGGAAAGCTGGGATGTGGTGGGTAATATCCGTCATCTGATGAAACGGGCCGGGGAACCGGTGATCCGTAAAGCTGTCGCTCAGTCCATGAAAGTCCTCGGACACCAGTTTGTCCTGGGGCGCGATATCGATGAAGCCATAGAACGCGCACGCGGTATGGAAGCCAAGGGATATCAGTATTCCTATGACATGCTTGGGGAGGCGGCCCATACCGCAGCCGATGCCCAGAAATATTTCCTGAGTTATTCTAAGGCAATCTCTCGTCTGTCTGAAGCTGCTGACCGGGAAGATATCCGGGATAACCCCGGTATCTCCGTGAAACTGTCGGCTCTGCATCCGCGGTATGAGTTTTTCCAGAAAGACCGGGTCATGCGGGAGCTGGTGCCGCGGGTCGCAAGCCTTGTTCAGCAGGCTAAAAATGCCCGGATGGGCTTTAATATTGATGCGGAGGAAGCGGATCGGCTGGATCTGTCTCTGGATGTGATTGAAGCGGTTCTGTCTGATCCCGATCTGGCTGGTTGGGATGGATTTGGTGTGGTCGTCCAGGCCTATGGCCCCAGATCTTTTTATGTTCTGGACTGGTTGTATGACCTGGCGAAACGGCTGGATCGGCGGATCATGGTTCGCCTGGTAAAGGGCGCTTACTGGGATACGGAAATCAAACTGGCCCAGGTGGAGGGATATGAAGGATATCCCGTCTTTACCCGAAAGGCGGCGACGGATGTCAGTTATATGGCCTGTGCTAAAAAGCTGCTGTCCATGACCGATCATGTCTACCCGCAATTCGCGACCCATAACGCTCATACCATGAGCGCTATCCTGGCCCTGGCGGGGGAAGAGACAAATTACGAATTCCAGAGATTGCACGGTATGGGAGAAGGGCTGCATGATCTTGTAAAGGCGAAAAAAGGCGGGCGTTGCCGTATTTATGCGCCGGTCGGTATCCATGAGGATCTGCTGGCCTATCTGGTTCGGCGGCTCCTGGAAAACGGCGCCAACAGCTCCTTTGTTAACCAGGTTCTGGATGAAAAAGTGCCGGCCAGGGAGGTGGTGCGGGATCCCATCATCCAACTGGAAAAGCAGACACAGGGGCAGGGCTTTACCATGCCGAAACCGGCCGTACTCTTTCCGGATGGCCGTGTTAACTCATCCGGTATCAATTTTTCCAATCCGCACGATCTTTTGAAACTGGAAGAAGCCAGGGAAGCATTCCGGTACCAGCAATGGACAGCAGGCCCGGTTATCAAGGGTGTTCAGCAGGATGGAAAGACGCAGCCTGTCCTCAATCCGGCGGACCGGTCTGACCAGGTGGGTACGGTGAGTGATGCAACGGAAGACGATGTGCAAACCGCCTTTGACCTGGTCGCTAAAGGGCAACCTCTCTGGCAGAAGGCGTCACCGGCTGAGCGGGCTGCCGCCGTGGAGAAAATCGGCGATCTGTACGAGCAGAATCATGCTGAGCTGATGACGATCCTGGCCCGTGAAGCCGGGAAGTCCTTGCCTGATGCCCTTGCTGAAATAAGAGAAGCTGTCGATTTCTGCCGGTTTTACGCGAAAGAAGCGGTGCGGGAGGAATTGTCGGCATCCGGTGAAGCGCTCGGGACCTTTGTCTGTATCTCCCCCTGGAATTTCCCGCTGGCGATTTTCACGGGGCAGATTGTTGCTGCACTGGTGACCGGTAACGGCGTGCTGGCAAAACCGGCAGAGCAGACCCCCCTTGTGGCTGCTGCTGCCGTTCGGCTGATGCATAAAGCCGGCATTCCGGTGGATGTGTTGCAGCTCTTGCCCGGTGACGGCGCCACCATCGGAGCGGCGTTGGTCGCACATCCTTCCGCCGCAGGGGTTTGTTTTACCGGATCCACGGAAACGGCCCATCTGATTAACCGGGCTATGGCGGGTAACGCTTCTCCATCGGCTCCCTTGATTGCTGAAACAGGCGGTTTGAATGCGATGATCGTGGATTCAACGGCTCTGCCCGAACAGGCCGTGCGGGATATCGTTGCTTCGGCTTTTCAAAGCGCGGGTCAAAGATGTTCCGCTCTTCGGGTGCTCTATGTGCAGGAGGATGTGGCTGAAAAAGTATCTGTCATGCTCCAGGGCGCCATGGATGAGCTCATAACAGGCGACCCCTGGGATCCGGCGACCGATGCCGGACCGGTCATCGACAATGAGGCCCGGGATATGATCCTGGCTTATTGCCGGGGAATGGAGGAAAAAGGCCGATTGATCAAGAAACTGCCGGTTCCTGAAGATCAGGTCGAAAAGGGCAGCTTTGTGGAACCGTCTCTGTTCCGGATTAACAGCATTACCGAACTGGAGCGGGAGATCTTCGGCCCTGTTCTTCATCTGGCAACCTATAAGTCAGGAGCCATTGAGCAGGTTATCGAGGATATCAACCGAACCGGATATGGCCTGACAATGGGTCTGCATACGCGGGTGGATGGCCGTGTCCAGAAAGTTGCCGATCAGGCGGCTGTCGGCAATCTGTATGTGAACCGCAATCAGATCGGAGCCGTTGTCGGTGTGCAGCCCTTTGGCGGGGAGGGGTTGTCCGGAACCGGTCCGAAGGCCGGTGGTCCTTTGTATCTTCACAAATTTGTCGGGATCAGGGAGGAGACACGGGCAGAGGCAGCTGCGGAAGAAGCGCATCTTCAGAAAGGAATGAAAGGCTATACGACCGACAGTATCGAATTGCCGGGTCCGACCGGAGAAAGCAACAGGCTCCGTTTCCATGCCAGAGGTCTTGTTTTCGTCGCAGGTCCGGACTGGAAACGGGATGCCGAGCTGGCTCTTGCAACAGGGAACAGAGTGGCGGTTTCAACGCTAAGCAATCAATACGATACTTTTCGAAAACGTCTGGCTAAAAGCGGCTTGCCAAAAGACTCTCTTTCTCATGTAAAGCACCAGGATATCTCTGCCTTCCTGAAGGCGGAAGCTTCTTTAAAGGCGGTCTGTGTGTCCGGCCCTGAGCAGGAGCGAAAACAGATCCGGATCCTGCTGGCCTCCAGACAAGGGCAGATTGTTACCCTGCTGGACGGCCGGAAAGGCTGGCGGGAATTTGTTCATGAAAGAACCCTCAGCATTGATACGACTGCTTCGGGCGGCAACGCGGCACTACTGGCGGCTGTGGAGGGTTAAAGAAAAACTCATATCAATATTGCAGAAAGCTTTTATGACCAAAGAAGATCCAAAATGTATAGAAAATATTAACTATGAGGTGTCAATTTAGATTAGATTATTTATAATATAAATAGATACTGTTTACTTGCTCTGACCGTCTGTCAAAGGGCGGTAAAGCGTACAAGGCTCATCCTATATGCCTAATCCGAAGGCTTTATCTATTGTTGTTCTCCTGATCGTTGCGGTCGCGTTTTTTTATCTGGAACGACGGATCGAACAGTCCGCTATTGATGCGGAGATTTCTGAAAGGCAGGATGAAGCGCTTCATGATGTTCAGGATCTTCGCGTAAAAATGTCGGCTCAGATTTCCGAGAGTGTACATATCCTGAGCGGTCTCAGGGCGTTTATTGAAGCTAATCCGGAGTTTGAAGAGGAAGAATTCCTTCGCTATGCGGAATCGGTCAAGCGCCTGAAGCCCTCTATCCGCAATATTGCCGCCGCACCGGATATGATCATCCGCTATGTCTTTCCCTTGAAGGGAAATGAAGCGACTATTGGTCTCGATTATCGAACGGCGCCGGTCGAACAGAGAGCTGCTGCTTTTCGAACCCTGCGCGAAGGATTGCCGATTATCGCAGGACCGGTTGATCTTGTACAAGGCGGGGTCGGCCTGATTGTCCGGTTGCCGGTTTATGTCAAACTTTCGGACGGACTGATGAGGGAGTGGGGCATTCTCGCGGCTGTGATTGATGTGGAGGAATTTTACCGGCGATCCGGTATTCGTGACTTTCAGAAAAAATATGACCTTACTCTTAAGGGAAAAGATGGTTTGGGAGACAAGGGCGCTGTCTTCTTTGGAGAAGGAGCCTTGTTTTTAGAGGAAACTCAGAGCGTGAGACTCCCGATGGATCTGGTGAACGGATCCTGGATCCTTGCCGTGAAACCTCTCGGAGGATGGCCGGCTCACTCAACAAATCTGTGGATAGTCAGGGTGTCGTTTATCGGTTTGTTTTTTATTTTCGCCATAACTTGGTTGACGGTTACGGGCTATGTGACGGAACGTGCCCAGGCGAGGCGACGCAAAGCCCGGGCGATCAGGGAAAAATCGGAGTTCCTGGAAATTCTGAGCCATGAAATTCGATCTCCGCTGCAGGGAGTCCTGGGCGCCCAGAAGTTCCTGCTTGATCATGATATCGATCCTGCTTTCCGGTCCATTGTCCAGACGGCCCATCATTCCGGTGAATATATTAACAGCCTGATCAATGACTATCTGGATTTGCAGCGAGCAGAAGCTGGAGGGCTGTCAGTTTCGAGGGCACCTGCAGATATTCGGGAGATTATTGAAACGTCTTTCCGGATTGTCACGACAGGGAAAAAAAGCAGTTCCCTTGCGATCAATTTCTCCATTGCCGAGGATATCCCCGTCCAACTGATGTTGGATGAGAAGAAAGTTCGGCAGGTGTTGGTGAATATCATCGGGAACGCTCTGAAATATACGAGTAGGGGCTTTGTAAGTGTTGTCGCAAAATATGTAACGACGGAAGATCAGCCGGTTCTTATCTTGAAAGTTGAAGATACGGGTATCGGGATTGAAAAGAAGGATTTGGGAACTCTGTTCGATCGCTTTACCAGAAGTGAAAGAAGTGAAGGCCGCAGCGGATCCGGGTTGGGGCTGGCGATTGCCAAATCCCTGGTTGAAACGATGGCAGGGCGCATTGGTGTGGAGAGCGAGCTTGGAAAAGGAACGGCTTTCGTGATCTCGCTGCCGGCTGATCCGGTCTCTCAAAAAGCCGAAACGACGGCGTTGGAGGGGCAGGAGCTTGCCGCACCCATCCGGCAGGATGTTGAGATCTTAGAGGATATCAGGGTCCTGGTTGCTGACGATGTTGTTGTGAACCGTATCTTGATCAATGCCATGCTGAGCCCGCTGGTAAAGGAAGTCATGACCGTTGAAAATGGTCGTGAGGTTTTGAAGGAGTTGGAAAACGGCCATTTCGATATCATCATTATGGATGTCAATATGCCGGGTATGGGGGGTATTGAAGCAACGCGGCAAATCCGTCTGCAGGCCGAGTTTCAGGATATTCCCATTATCGGCCTGACGGCTGAAGAAGCGGATAGTTGCCGGGCCGACCTCATTCGGTCAGGGATGAACGGCGTCCTGATAAAGCCGATTAATCTGGATCCGCTATTGGCTGTTATCCGTGATCATATTCGACCAGATGATGAGGCTTGACCCTAGTTCCGGCCCGTACAGCTGGCATAATAAGTCGTGGTTGCCGGCCAGTCGGAAAACACACCCTTAACACCCACATCTTCCGCCAGAACATGCAGGACTTTCAACATATCGCCGTCTTTACGAATGGCATTTTTGACAGACCGATAATACCAGCCACCGCCATTTTGCAGAGGGCCGGACCGTTCAAGGCTCCAGGCAATCATGTTTAAGCCGGCTTTTTGGGCTTCCTTTGCATAAGCGGAGGGGACGATGGTATTTTTCTCATCCAGATCCAGCAGCATCCATAAAGGCGGTGCAATATAGCGAACGCCCTGGTCGGCAAGTTCCTTCATGGAGGGGGAAAAGCTGTCTGGATTGCGAGGATTGATTTCCCGGTAACGACCATCCAGATAAATAGCCTGTTTACCGAATTCCGGTTCATTCCTGATCCAGTAAAGCACATCCTCCAGGTTAAAGGACTGCAGGAAGACCCGGGACGGATCGATCTTGCGGTTTTTATACTCATCCACCAGTTTCTGGGCGTAGTCTTCCTGGCTGAAAGATCCGTCAAAGGGCATGGATATCTGTGGTTTCTTGAGTTCCGGTGTGAATTTTCGTCCAAGCCGGTTTATCAGATCAATACTCTGTCCATGGGTCATCACCGTCCCTTTGGAGGCATACAGATCTGTGCGCCAGGAAGCGGTTCCCTTTACATATTCCTCGGCTGTTGTCGCTGCGGTGTTAGCCCCGTCCATTTTGCCGTTGAGGGATAAGTACTGATTCAGTGTGATGTCGGATGTGCAGCAGCGAGCTTGTGCTTTCGAGCCATTTGCTGCCGGTGTGAAAGGTTCCGTACACTGGGCCGCCAGGTCGGGGCGCAGCAGAATATCCGTCGTGGTATGCAGATCGCATTGGGAGTGGCGGCAAACCAGTTCCTTGTCTTTGGTAAAGGTGGCGTCGCATTCAATGATACCGGCCCCCATGCTTGCCGCAGCAGTGTAAGATTCTTTGGTATGTTCCGGAAACTGCAATGGCGCTCCCCGGTGTGCAATGGAGAAATCGGTCTGATAAAAAGGTCCCTGCTTACAGGAAGACAGCAGTGATTTCAGATCACTGTCTTCCAGGTCATTCACAAGATAGAGGGGACGGGGGCCTATGGTTGCCTTGCTTTCCTTGTCCGCGGCCTGTATTTCAGCAATCGTTAGTCCCGCAAAAACCGTCATTATAATAGCTGCCAGCATTTTACGTTTAGCATTGGTGATGATGCACATCGGATTCCCCGGATCGTTCAAAGGCCGTCAAATGAAATACGGATATTGCTGTATTGTCCGTCTGTTGTCACGTCTTCTCCGGCCCAGTCCGGACAGATGAAACTTTCCTCAATATGGTCAAGCTCCAGTTCTGCAAGTATCAGGGAACTGACTGGCGAGTGAAATTCATCGACCTCCCAGACATGTTGGTCCGGCCCCTGAACCCGATGACGCGTTTTTCGGATAATCCGGCTTTTGGCGTGTATCTGCTGACTGAGGACGTCTTCTTTTGGAATCTCGTATTCATACTCCTCCCGCACCAGAATAGTGTCGGACCGAGACGGATATTTCAGCGTGAAATACCCTTTTTCTCCTTTGACCCGCAGGCGGACGGTCGGTGACTGATCCAGAGAGGTGAGATAAAACTGAAGAATATCTTCAGATTTTAATATGGCATTTTTCCATAGGTCATTCTTCACCAGGAACTTGCGCTCGATTTCCATTGTTGGAATGCTTTCTGTTCGGGGTCCTGACCCTAACGATTATCTGGTGCAACAGGTTCTTTATAGACGGGAAAATATAAAGAGACGAGTGTGCCCTTGCCGGGTTCAGAGCCAATGGTCGCCACGCCGTTTGACTGTTGGACGAAGCCGTAAACGACACTGAGACCAAGACCGGTTCCTTTTCCGATTTCCTTGGTCGTGAAAAAGGGATCAAAGACGTGTTTGAGATTTTCGGCAGGTATTCCGCCACCTGTATCCGCGACCGCAAGGCATACATACTCACCTGCCTTAAATCTGCTGCCGCCAACCAGCCTGTCGTCCTGCTGGGTATAGTTCTCTGTCCTGATCCGGATGTCTCCACCCTCCGGCATGGCGTCCCGGGCGTTTAACACAAGATTGAGCAGAGTATTGTCGATCTGGCCGCCATCGACATGAACAGCAGCCAGGTCGGGATCACTTGATATCTGAATGTTATATTCGGCACCGAGAGTACGTTCGATAATGCCCGCCATTTCCCTGACCCGTTCCGCCAGATTCTGGACACTGGGATTAAGAGCTTGTTTGCGGGAATAGGCAAGCATGCGGTGCGTAAGGTCGGCTCCCCGGTCTGCCGCGCGGGCGATGGCATCCAGCTTGCGAAGATGATCCTGGCTTTCCGTCAGGTTCAGGTTTTCCTGCAACAGTTCGGAATTTCCCTGGATAATCGCCAACAGATTGTTGAAGTCATGAGCGATACCGCCGGTTAGTTGGCCGATTGCTTCCATCTTCTGGGATTGTTTCAGTTGCTCTTCAAGTTCGACTTCTTTGGTGATATCGGTGTTGGATCCCCGATATCCCGCAAAATTCCCCCGCTCATTATAATAGGGAATCGCACTGCACCGGATCCATACGGTCTTTTTGGTGATCGGATTCCAACGAGGAAAGCTGATATTCCGAAAGCTCTCCCGTCGATCCATGATGTCGAGAATATTACTGAGAGCCGGGCTGGCGGCTTGTGCCTCTTCGAAGACAGTATGAACATTGCGGCCCACATAGTCTGAGGGGTTGAGGCCGATAATTCTCTCCACGCTGTCGGAAATGAAAACAAAGTTGAGATTTTCGTCAGTTTCCCAATAGAGATCGGCGGATGCCTCGGAAAGGTCCCGAAAGCGCTTTTCGTTGATTCTCAGCGCCCGTTCCATCCGTTTTTGTTCCGTGATGTCCTGTGATACGCCAAAGACTTTGGTTGCCCATCCGGTTTCATCATAAATAGCATGCCCGCGGCCCTTTGCATGGCGAATCTTACCATCGACATAGACTTCATGTTCAAAGTCAAACGGCGTCTTTGTTTTAATACCGGCGAGGATGGCGGCCTGTAGCCTCTCAAACTCTCCTTTCGGGAACATTTGCTGGAGATTGGAGAAGGTCAGCTTTCCTTTCTCGGGATCGATATTCGCTATCTTATGAAGTTCTTCTGAGCTGGTTAGCTCATGGGTAGCTGTATCGAAAGTCCAGTATCCTATCGTTGCCAGATTATGAGCAGCTTTGAGGTCCTGTTCCCGTCTGGCAAGGGTCTCAATGATATTTTTCCGAAAGGTAATATCGCGAATGGTGCAAAGGTTTGCCTTAACGCCCTTCCAGGTTACCACACCGGTGGTCAGATCACCGTAGAAGAAAGATCCGTCCAGTCGCTTCAGCCGGATTTCAAGAGGCCTTGCTTCATGGAGTTGGTCTTTATGTTCGGCGCGATATCGTGTGATCAATTCGATATCATCGGGATGGATAATTGAAATGCCGGAGTTGCCTTCAAGTTCCTCAACCGACGAAGCGCCAAACAAGCGAGCCATTTTGCCGTTCACATATATCAGCCGTCCCTTGACTGTGATGCAGATGGCATCCGGACTTGCCTCAAGAAGATTACGATATTCCGCTTCTCTTTGCGCAAAGGCCTGTTCTTTTTTCCGGGCTGCCGTAACATCCGTGAGAACGATAACCCGGCCGCCATCGGGCAGTGGAGATTCCCGGAGCCTGGTAACCCGCCCGTCTCGTAAGGTCATCTCTTCCACATACTCATCCGTGGGGCGGTTTTCGAGGCGTTTTTTGATCCAGGCTTCTTCCCGGCCAGTCAGCTCGGGTACGCTGCCGCTGTAAGCGGCAACCGTCAGGATGTCTTTGAAATGAGCGCCGACTTTCAGATGACCGGTAAGCCAAGGATAGTATTTGACATGCTGTTCGCTGAAGGTCACTACATGACCATTGCGATCATAAATGATAAAGGAGTCATTGACGGCCTGGAAAGCCTGATGAATAGGATCTTCTGCTTTAAAATTCCGGTTCGTAGCGACATCAGGCTGCCTGCTGTCAATGTGAGAAACAACGCCCGTATCCGGAATCTGTTTTTTCTCATTACTCATCGGAAAATACCTCAACGCCACGAAAACCGTACTGCCTGATCAGATCCGGGCCTGATTAGTTCAGAAGAGCATTATATTTTGACAAAAGCGGGAGGACAATATACCATTATCGGGAACAAACACATCATTAATTCAATGACATTGGCACTGGTGAACCGGGTTCCGGGGATTCAGGGCCTTTTTTATTTCTGACAGGATTATCTTTCATGACGCTACCTCATATCGGGTTGGCATTGCTCATCAATGTCATCTGGGGGTTTTCGTTTGTTGCTGCGAAAATCGGCATCGAACATTATTCCCCTCTTTTCTTCACCGCTCTGAGATTTTTGTTGGTTGCCCTGTTTCTGTTTCCGTTTCTGAAACCTGTGAAAGGCAGCATGAAAATGGTTGCGGCCATTGCCGTGCTGGTTGGTATCGTCCATTTCACACTCCTGTATCTGGGGCTTTCCATTGCCGGCGGTGTTTCCGCTGTTGCAATCACCATCCAGCTTGTCGCACCTTTCTCTCTGGTGATGGCAATCCTGTTTCTCGGCGAAAGTGTCGGGTGGCGACGGGTTCTGGGAATGGCGCTTGCTTTTGGGGGTGTCCTGATCCTGGGATTTGATCCGATTGTCTTTGATCATCTTGATGGTGTAATTCTGGTCGCTCTCGCGGCGCTTTGCATGGCCGGTGGTCTTATCCTCATGAGAATGGTTCAAGGGGTGGGAACCATGTCTATGCAAGCCTGGATTGGCCTGATCTCCTTCCCGGGGATGATGGCGCTGTCCTTTGTGATTGAAGAGGGGCAGGTTGCTGCCGCGATGGATTTTAACTGGATGGCTGTTTCCGCTCTCTTATTCACAACACTGATCACCACGATTATTGCTCATGGCGGCTGGTATCATCTTCTGCAGACCTATCCGGTTTCGGTTTTGACGCCCTATGGTCTGCTGGCGCCGGTATTTGGTGTCGGTTTCGGCGTTTTTCTGTTCGGTGAACCGCTCACCTGGAAATTTATTGTGGGCGGCCTGGTTACGCTGGCCGGCGTTTTTGTCATTAATATCCGAACGGCCGCCAAGGCTGAAGAGCGTCAATCGGCAGGTTGACCGCCAGGCCGTATACTCATAAATAACGCACTATTTGTGAGTATACGGCCTAATCCGTTCCGGAGCGAAGGGTGCGAGATTGTTTAGAAACTGATCCGCACTTTTCTGCCAGGAGTAATTCAATGAGTATGTTCGGCAGGAATCGGGATCCAGGGAAAGCGCTTGGCGTGCCGCCTTTCCCAGATCCGCATGAAGAGACCCCACAGGTGCTTCTCCGATGACATCAATCGGACCTGTGACCGGGTAGGCGGCAACCGGAACACCGGAGGCCAGCGCCTCCAGCAGAACCAGGCCAAACGTATCCGTGAGGCTCGGAAAAACAAACACATCAGCGGAGGCGTAATGATGGGCGAGATCCGTTCCCGTTTTCATGCCCAGGAAATACGTGCCCGGATATTTCTTCTCCAGTTCCGCCCTTTGTGGTCCGTCACCGACAATCACCTTGCTGCCGGGCAGATCCAGTTTCAGAAAGCTCTCAATATTCTTTTCGACGGCGACCCGCCCCACATACATGAAGAGAGGGCGAGGCAAATCCTGCAGACCTTTTTCCCGTGGATGAAACAGATCCGTATCGATCCCGCGGGTCCAGCGCATGATGTTGCGAAAGCCTCTTTCCTCAAGATCCTTTTGCAGGCTTTCGGTTGCCACCATGACCGATGAAGACGGACCATGAAACCATCTCAGAAAGCCATATCCCCAGCTCACCGGAATGCGGGTCCGGGCGTGAACATATTCGGCGAAGCGAGTATGAAAGGCTGTTGTAAAGGGAAGTTTCTTGCGGATGCAGTACCTGCGTGCTGCCATACCCAACGGACCTTCCGTTGCAATATGAATGGCTGAGGGCAGAACTTCTTCAATAATTCTGGCGATCTTGCGGGCCGGAAAAAGGGATAACCTGATTTCCGGATATGTCGGGCAGGGAACCGACCGGAACAGATCCGGGGTTATGGTGATTATTTCATGACCCTGTCCGGTAAGGTATTCCGTGAGCGTCGTGAGTGTGCGAACGACACCATTGATTTGAGGAGCCCAGGCATCTGAGACGATGATACAGCGCATTCTTCCGTTCCTTCGGAACCAACCTTCTCGTAGAACGGTGTCATCCAGTGGATGATTTCCAGGCGTCCGTCAAAATGCTCTACCAGGGCAGAACAACTTTCAACCCAGTCTCCGTCGTTGCAATAGGTGATCCCGTTGATATCCCGGATTTCCGGGTGATGTATATGCCCGCAAACCACACCGTCTATGTTGCGGTTCCTGGCGACATCCGCCAGGGCATTTTCAAAATCGGCAATGAACTGAACAGCGTTTTTGACCTTCAGTTTTAAAAAGGCCGACAGCGACCAGTAAGGATATCCGAGCTTCTCCCGGATGTTGTTGACAAGATCATTCAACCTTAGGCAGAGCCCGTAGGCCCAGTCTCCCAGCAGGGCAAGCCATTTTGCATATTTGACCACCACATCGAATTCGTCCCCGTGCAGGATCAGGAAACGGCGGCCGTCAGCCATCTCATGAACCATTTCACGGGCGACTTTGATGGAGCCGAAATCATGGTCCGCATAATTACGGGCAAATTCGTCATGATTGCCGGGAATGAAATTTACCTGCGTGCCCTGTCTGGCTTTTCGTAATATTTTCTGGATCACGTCATTATGGTGCTGGGGCCAGTACCAGTCCCGTTGCAGTGCCCAACCATCGACAATATCACCAACCAGATACAGGGTTTCAGACTGGGTGTTTCGCAGGAAATCGAGCAGGAAATGCGCCTTGCAGCCCGGCGTGCCCAGGTGCAGATCCGAAATCCAGATTGTTCTGTATTTCCGGGGTGAAGCCTGAGCATTCATGAGCGATCATCCAAAGATAATAAACGGTATACTCACCAAATTCTGGCAGTATACTGGCCCGGCAACCGGGTCAGATTGATGACCGGCACATGATGATTTTATTGCGAGGGGACGTCATTTAAATGACAGAAGATGCGCGCCGGTTTCTCATCATCCACAATCCCGTTTCCGGTTCCAGAAATGCCAAACGTCTCTCCAAAGTTCTGGATAAGCTTGAAAAGGCCGGCTGCGGGGTTACGCTGGCTGGTACGGAATATGCCGGACATGCTTCTAAAATAGCTGCTGAAGCCGTTAAAAGCGGAGAGAACTGGTCTGCGGTTGTGGCCGCGGGCGGGGACGGAACAATCTCGGAAGTCGCCAGCGGTATGACGGACACGGACATTCCGCTTGGTTTTATTCCGCTCGGAACCGCCAATGTCCTAGCGCGGGAAGTGGGGGTTGGTACAAATCTCCAAAAAGCGGTCCGGACGTTGACCTCCGGGAAAGCTGTTGAGATCTTTCCGGGGCAGATGGGAGATCAGCGGTTTCTTCTGATGGTGGGTGCCGGGTATGATTCCCTGGCCGTCTCGGAACTGAGCTCCCATGAGAAAAGAAAATACGGCGCTCTTGCCTATATCTTTGCGGCTGTCCGTGCAGTGAAGCGCTTTAAATCCCTTGATGTGCGTGTCAAAGTGAACGGCGAAGACTATCGCGGCGCATCGGTTATCGCTTCCCGTGTCCGTCTATTTGGCGGCCCTTTTACCATTGCCCCGGATGCGGATCTTTGCAAACCGGGTCTGCATGTTCTGATCCTCAAAAACAGGGGGCTATGGGCGGCTCTTAAATACGGGGCGGCGCTGGCTTGCAATCGTCTCTGGAAACTCTCTTCTGTTGATTATATCCGGACGGACGGGACGGTTGAGATTCTGTCCGATCATCCGACCCCCTGCCAGTTCGATGGCGATGACGGTCCTGAAACACCGGTTTCCCTGACCACTGACAGGCGAAAGCTATTTCTTATGATGCCTTAGGACGGGGCAGGCCCCTTACCGATGGTCGTCAAAATATATTTTCAGGCGATCAAGAAAGCCAAACAGGCTTTGCTTTTCTTCAATACTCCATCCGTCAAAGACACCGTTCATGCCGTTGACCAGTCTTTGGCCGGCTTCCTTGTGAGCTTGTCGGCCTGCATCCGTCAGGAACAGGATCTTTGAGCGCCCGTCTTCGGGGTTGGGCTCTTCCCGCAGATAACCCTTGGCAACCATTTTTGCCAGGGTCTTTGTGATCCCGGGCTGCGGTTGTTGCATGGCCCAGGCAATTTTGGTTACCGTTTTGCCTTCATCAGGTCGGTGACTGAAATGGTTGAGCAATATGAATTGCGGCATCGGGACATTGCTTCCCTCCAGATGCTGCCGTGCCTTCGTACTGCTCAACTGTTCGATCATGCCGATCCAGTTAATGATCCTGAATTCCAGGTCGGGTTTTTGTGTTTCTGTTTCTTGGTCACTCATTCCCTGACTATATCAGCGAGATTTCGGCGAGGGGAAGGGGCAGTTGGCGCCTGATAGCCAATTCTGAAGAACATCTGGACCTTTTCCGCCGGTTTTATCTTAAGATGTTTGTTAAACGCGGATTGAAGCTCCGACATTTCAGGATATTCCTGGAGGATCTGACTGACCGGGTGCATGGCGACTCCGAGTGCCGTTGCCAGCAGATTGAGTCTGACATAACTCCGTCCGGCAGTGACCTGTGATAGACGACTGTTATCCGGTGTGACAAGCCATCCCATACTGTAAGTGTCTCTTGCCCAGCCGAGGGCATAGTCAATGCCACCCTGGTATGCCATCGTTCCCGGCGTCATTGCTTTTTCAGGTGTCATTTGCCCGAAGGCTTTCAGCCACCAGAAGAGAGGGCCGTGAAGATCGATACCATCCCGATGGGTACGGATCTCATCGGCACCGATCCGGGTGCGGTCAATACTTTCTTTTAAGGTTCGGGGCGTCTCCATCTCCAGGATCATGGCTTTTTGAGCCATCAGTCTGAGCGGTGCGACGTCTTGCTCCTGATTTGCAAAGCCAAGCCACTGGTCGTTCGCCAGGGGCATTTTCTCAAGCTGTTGGCGATCCGCATTGCTTAGCGCCCTGGGTTGATAGCTGTCTTTGTTGGATCTTCGGTTTAAAATCTGTTTGAAAAGCCGGTCCGGCTCAATGCCAGGCGCAGGCTTTAAGGCAATCCTTGCAACCGGTTTGTCGCCCACTTTCAGGACATTTTCAGCAGGTGTTCCATCGGGATAGAGCTTGATATCAGCGTCATAGCCTTTTTGCCGGGCCGCCAGGGCCAGAATCTCCAGGAATGTACCTTGGCCAATGGTGATCTGCCGGGAAAAAGGATCTGTGTCCGGTAGCAGCCTGTCATTATCCACAGACAGGGTAATCACACCTTCCTCCCGCAGATCGGCGATCCAGGACTGCATGTTGTGAGGATTGGGGGCCAAGAGGGCATGGGACAGGATCCATTCCCGGTCGCTGGTGTTTGTGGACGGTCCCTGCCAGGCCTGCACGGCTTCTGCCGGCATCTGGTCACACTGGCTGAGACCGCCGACTGTTGCAGCTAAAACCAGTCCGCTGCCGCCCACGGTTTTTAAAAATCGGCGTCTGTTCATTTGTCATTCTCCATAAATATTCCAAGGAATATATATTTATATTCTTAGGAATGTAAATAGAAAATGTGAACCGGAATGTCTGAAACATTCTTCTGGCAGTCACTCCAAAAGAGAGATAAGTTGTCTCTCTCGCCAGTAGGAATTTCATGCAGACACCGGATTATTCAAAGAGATCGGCAGAGCTACGGCTCGGCGGATATTATACCGCCTTCTTTGCTGTATATGGCATTGCCATACCGCTCTGGCCCCGTTGGCTGGAGGGACAGGTGTCGCTGGAATATGTCGGACTTATTCTGGGTATGTCATATTGGCTGAAGTTGATCGTTGTCCCTGCAACTTCGTGGCTGGCCGATGTTACGGGGGATCGCCGCCGGGTCATGATAGCGCTGGCCTGTATTGTCCTGGTGGGACTTGCCCTCCTTCCCTGGCTGGATAGCTGGATACTCTATATGGTGATTTGGGGGGGGGCAGGTGCAGCTCTGTCAACCGGTATCCCGTTATCGGATGGCCTGACCATGCGACTGGTTCAGCTTCTCAATATCGAGTTTGGTGCCGTCCGCCGCTGGGGGTCCGTCAGCTTTATGGTCGTCTCATTGGGTGTCGGTGCCCTCGCCGACCAGTTCGGCCTGGATGCTATTTATGCATCCATTGTCGCGGCGGCTGTTCTTTTGCTGATTGCCGCCTGGTTCTGTCCAAAAATCTATACGGAACCGGAGCCGAGCTCGACCCCTTTTTTCAAGCCGTTGCAGCTTCCGAATTTTCC
The DNA here is from genome assembly GCA_002428885.1 of Alphaproteobacteria bacterium UBA6062. Classification (GTDB taxonomy): domain Bacteria; phylum Pseudomonadota; class Alphaproteobacteria; order Sneathiellales; family Sneathiellaceae; genus Sneathiella. Next base: position 16,885 of record DIYE01000158.1, on the reverse strand, counting down.
GCTCTTTCTGGTCACGGTCTCCCTGCTTCTGGCAACCCATGCGGCCCTGTACGGCTTTAGTGCCATTTACTGGAAATCCTTAGGTTACAGCAATACAACGATCACAATCCTCTGGGTCATGGGAGTGATCGCGGAAATCATTATGTTCAGTCTGTCTGGCAGGCTGATTGACCGATTTGGAGCCATGCCGATGATTATTATCGCCGGTTGCGGGGGAATTTTGCGATGGACATTACTGGCTTACGGGGAAAGCCTTCCGGTGATTGGATTTGCCCAGATCCTCCACGCCCTGACTTTTGCGCTGCTTTACATGTCACTCATCGCCTATATGACCAAGCGGGTGCCGCCCTCCATTTCGGCCTCAGCGCAGGGGCTCTATGACAGCCTTTCCATGGGGGTGTTTTTCGGTCTGTTGACCATGTTGGCAGGCTTTCTGTTTGAGATTGATCCCTCTTACAGCTTCCTTCTGATGACCGGATGTTCTGTTATCGGGCTGGGACTGGCCATCCTGCTGCTGGCCAGGGTTCGGGCTCATGAGCATACGGCCTAGTCAAATGGACTGTTTGTAAAATTCCTTTTAGTGCCGCTGCTGATAAAGCGAACCTTGTTTCTTTCGAAGATACCTGCGGTTATCTGACCCTTCAGGCGGTAGCTGCCGGTATCCAGTCCAATCCGGTGTTTTTTGATTTCAGGTCTGAAATTGGGGGTGATCGTATGTCCATGTACGACCATGAATTTGCGGGAGGGGCCGCGCCAGTTGAGAAAGGCGCCCCTGATCCAGATCAGATCTTCTTCCTGCTGTTCCTTAATGGAACGATCCATCCTGATGCCGGCATGGACAAAGACAAGGGGCCCGACCCGATACAGAAGCTTTAGTCGATCGTAAAATTTCCGGTGTGATTTGGGAAAATGCTCCCGCAGTTTTTCCAGATGCCGACTGATCACATCGCCGGACAGTGAAAAATCGCAATAGTCTGCATAGTTGCGAACCGTCTCCCGTCCGCCGTTGCGCCACCAGAGGTCGGCTTTGCCTTCTTCGCCTGCCAATGCGTCCAGCATCAGCTGTTCGTGATTGCCTTTTAGGAAAATCTCTACGTGGGATGTCTGTTTTGCCTGCTTTCGCCGGTCATTAAGATAGTCAATAACCTCCGCAGAGGAAGGGCCGCGATCTGCAAAATCGCCCAGAAAGACAATATGTTCTTCCTTGATCGGGTTTTTTTCGCGATATCGGTCCACCCGTTGCATTAAGGTTTCGAGCCGACTTAGTTGTCCGTGAATATCGCCGATGGCGATAACCCGGACATCTTTATCAAGTTCAACCCTTATTTTCTTCTTGGTAAATCCGAACATGCAGCCTGGTGTCAGTATAGGAAAGTGACTTGATCCGATACCGTAGCAGGTTCAAGGAAATAAAAAAGGGCGGTCTTGAAACCGCCCTTAAAGATCTGTTTTTTAAAATTCGATCGCATATTCCAGAAGAAGGCCAAGACCGCTGCTATCAACGTCTTCTTCTTCAGCATGGCGCCAGCCTCCAGACAGACCAATGCCGTTTTCAAAACTGTAGCCGACTGTCAGGGCGAGAATGAAGTCATCGTGATCGGTGCTGCCTGTCTCCGTATCCCGCCGCTGGTAGCTCGCGGATGCAGACCAGGAGCCGTACTCAAACCCAAGGGCTGCCGTTGCGTACTGGGCAGTGTCACCGTCTGTACCGCCGTTATTGTCAAAATAGGCGTATTCGAATAAAGGCGTGGCCGTCAGCTCTTCCATAATGTTGAAGCCATATTCCAGCCCGGCGACGTAACCTCGCTGATCCTCATTGCCGTCCTCGCCGTCCTTAAGAGAGGAGAAACCCAAATGATAGCGGAACCCTTCCAGAGCCGTAAAACCGCCATCCAGGGCAACAGCAAAAGACTCAAGGCTTTCCGTATTTGCAGGCCCGCCGTCATCCTCATCAAGAGGGCCTCTGCTCTTACCGACTGAATCACTGAAAAAGGTGGTATCGGCAAAGAATGTACTGGCTGACAGGCTGTGATCGCCGCCGGCACTGAAATTGATGCTACCGCCCAAGCCGATCATTTCGACTAATTCATAGTCTTCATTGAAATCCGTTCCATAGAGCCCCGGTGTTGCGTCCCAGGCTATGCCGAAATTTGGTGTGAATTTACCGGCATAAACTGAAAACAGGTCTGTATCGTAATTGACGGTCAGAATATTGACAAAAGCCCCTAGATCTTCAAAAGCACGATCATCTGTTGCATCTTCAACCGGTTCCAGGGTTGCTTCCAGATTAACAGAAAATTCTTTCGTAAAGGCGAGTTTGGTGCCTAATGTGATCGTCGGATAAAGATCGTTGATTTCAGCATCTTCATCGTCTGCATCATATGTCCAGTCATTTTGAAGCTCCAGGGTCAATTCCCCGGAGATATTGGGGTAGCTTGGAGCCTCCTCCGCCTGGACCGGTAGAGCTAGACTGACGAACGGCAGGAGGGCCAAGGCCGTTTTCTTCATAGTTTCTCTCTCATATTTTAAAGTGATGGCATCTGCAGGGCGTTTCTAGGACGCTTGAGCGTTGCCAATGTGAACAAATAATGAACTCAAGATTACTTTTTTTTAATGGAAGTGCGAATGATTTTCATTACTAATTTATAGAGTCGGTTTAAAAAGTTTGAGAGGCGTTGTATTCGCAGCACACCATTGCATTTGACTGGAGGTGGAACTAAGTAATCCGCTGTGCAGCCAGGTGACAGGGATGCTAGGGTCCTGAGCCTGAAATCGTAATCCCGGAGTTCAGGTGGCAACCTCTGATCGGAGTATTGAGTTGACAGATATTGGCGAAAAAGCAGTGGCAATCGATGCTGGTGAGCGTCGCTCGGCGCGAGTGTTATATGGTCGCCTGATCAGGGATTATGTTCTGAGATATAGGTTCAAGGTTGCAGCTGCTATTTTCTTTATGATGATCAGCGCCCTGACTACGGCTGCAACCGCTTTTCTGATGAAACCCATCGTGGATGAGGTGTTTTTCGAAAAGAACGAAGCGTTTATTGTGTATACAACGCTGGCAATCGTAGCTGTTTTTGCCTTGCGTGGTTTCTCCACTTTCGGGCAGGCGATCCTTATGAGCTGGGTGGGTGGTAAGGTTATTGCGGACCTTCAGTCAGATCTCTTCACAAAGATTGTTCGGGCGGATCTTGCATGGTTTCATAGTAACCCCTCAGGGCAACTTATTTCGCGGTTTGTGTATGATACGGCGCTCTTAAGAAATGGAACGACGCAGACTCTTATCGCGCTGACGAAAGATGCCCTGACAGCTATTTTTCTCATCGGGTCCCTTTTTTACTATGACTGGAAAATGGCTTTGTTCATCATTGTCGTTTTGCCGCCGGGTGCGTTGGCTATCAAACAACTAGGTAAGCGCGCCAGAAAAGCGGCCCAAGGTCAACTCGAACATACCGCATTATTTAGCTCCTTTTTGGAAGAAGTCTTTCAGGGTATCCGCGTCGTTAAAGCGCATAATCAGGAAGATGCCATGAAAGAACAAGGAAACGAGGCCATCAATAAGCGGTTCCGTTTTGAATATAAAACCCAGCGGATTCAAGCGACGAGTAACCCTATTGTTGAGAGTATTTCGGGGGTAATTGTTGCAGCTATTATTTTCTATGGTGCCAGCAGCGTGGCAAGTGGTGATACGACGCCTGGTACATTCTTTGCTTTTTTTACGGCTGTTATGCTGGCATATCAGCCGATCAAGAGCGTTGCTAAAATCGCGCCGCAAATGCAAAGCGGATTGGCGGCAGCGGATCGGATCTTTGATCTCATGGATATCATGCCGACGATTAAGGAGAAGCCTGGTGCAACACCACTCGAACTTCACAATGGTGAAGTGGTATTCAAGGATGTCTCCTTTTCATACGATGATGATGTCCCGGTTCTTGAGACAATTTCTTTGCAGCTCGGGGCCGGTAAGAGGATCGCGCTGGTTGGGCCGTCAGGAGGCGGGAAATCCACTATTCTCAACCTGATTCCGAGATTTTATGATGTCAGTAAAGGGGATATTGAAATCGATGGCCAGAATGTCCGGGATGTGACATTTCACTCTTTGCGCGAGAAGATAGCGCTGGTCAGTCAGGATATCTTCCTGTTTGACGATACGATCAGGGCTAATATTGCCTATGGACGGACGGACGTGACGGAGGCTGATATTGTTGCGGCAGCGAAATCGGCTGCTGTACATGACTTTATCGAGACATTGCCTGAAGGATATGAGACGCGGGTTGGTGCTGACGGTGTCCGTCTTTCCGGTGGTCAGCGGCAACGGATTGCCATTGCAAGAGCCATGCTGAAAGATGCTCCAATCCTGCTGCTTGATGAGGCGACATCTGCGCTTGATACAGAATCGGAACGCAAGATCCAGAAGGCGCTTAATCACTTAATGGAAGGCAGGACATCTCTTGTCATTGCCCACCGTCTCTCTACCATACTAGATGCAGACATGATTTATGTCATTGTCGATGGTCGTGTTGCCGAACAGGGAAGTCATTCCGAACTGTTGGCGAAGAAGGGCGTTTATGCCGATCTTTACAATAAGCAATTTGAAGGCGATCCCAAGGTGACGCTTTTGGATAGTCGTCTGAAGAGCCGGGGGGATGGCTAGGGCGCTGACCCCGGGATCAACTCTCCTGGAGTGTTTGAAAAAACTGTTCGACTTCTTTGCAGACCCGGCTGACGGGGAGAGGTGTTTCTCCTAAAGTCGGGTCGCCGTGAATAGGCTGCCCTGCAGGCTCTCCTACCAGGCAGAGTGACTGGTCTCCCCAGGGGCCGTAAACCAGAGGCTTGCCAATACCGAATAAACCAACGGTTGGAATGCTAACAGCGACAGCGCTGTGCATAAGACCTGAATCATTCCCGACAAAAAGATTAGTTTGCGAAAGCAGGGCCGCGGCTTCTACTGGTGTGGTTTTCCCGACAAGATCAATAACCTGACTGGCCGGTAAACCCTGTACGACCGGTTTTGCTTGTTCTTCTTCACCGGGCGCTCCAAACACAGCGACCCGGGCACCCGGCATAATCCCGTTTTCAGAGGTGAGTGATTTTGCGAGAGCAAGATAGTTTTTGTGATGCCATTGTTTCTGATAGAAATTGGCCGTTGGAGCCAGGGCCAATATGGGGCGAGGGTCTGTTGCTAAAGCCAGCACTTGTTTGGCGTGCGCTTGTTCCGTATTTGTTGGAACAATCAGGGGCGGGATCGGCTCGTCGACACCGATCATTCTGGCATTTGCGACAGCCTTGTGGATGCTGTCGTCGCCGCCTTTCCATATATGGCGGTGCCGGGCTGGCATGACGCTGAATAGGCTTCCTCTAAAATCGATAATTCGATGCCAAAAGCGTGGACCTGCCAGGGTAAAGGCATCCAGCCAGTGTTTGTTGTATTTCTGTTTGCGAATTGCGATAACTCGTTTAACACCGGGAACGGATTCAAAGATATCTTTCGGAATGGTACCGCAAATAACGGTTACGGGGATGTCCGGCTCCTTGCGGATAACGTGATGCAGCACACCGGTTGTCAGAACAGCATCTCCCAGGCGGTTTGATGTGACAAACAGGTTGCGTTTCATAGAATACCCACTGTGAACCAAATTGAAGAGCGGAACAGATCGGGATGAGTTGTATACGAAGTGAAAGACCGAACCCAGAAATTTCTACGGAAATGGGAGGTGTGTGTGTCAGATAAACCGATTATTCGCCATTGGTGGCTTATACGACACGCGCCGGTTTTGTCCTCTGTTCTTTACGGTCAGCTTGATATCGAGGCGTCTTTACCGGCAGACAGTGTTTTCGAGGACCTGGCTGGCAGTTTGCCGAAGATATCTCAGGTATTCAGTAGTGATCTGACCCGTTGCGTGGCGACGGCAAACCGGATTATCGACTTTATGGGCGTAGATCCGCTGCCGGTTCAGGAGATGCCTGAATTCAGGGAGCAGGATTTCGGGGCGTGGCAGGGCTTGTCCTATTCTGAAATCGAGAATCAATATCCATCTGCTTACCGGGCGTTTTGGGAGAACGCTGCCACTGTTGCGCCTCCTAAGGGGGAAAGCTTCGAAAGAATGGCAAAGCGGGTTTGTGAGGCCAGGCAAAAGTTGCAGAGTCGTTGCACGGAGGAGAATATTCTGCTTGTCGCGCATGCCGGTACGATCCGGGCGCTGGTTGGAGAAGCGTTAGGATTACAACCGGAAAAGGCATTATCCCTGGTTGTCGATCCTCTTTCCCTGACTCGCCTGACATCCTATGTCTCGCCGGATTGCCAGGAGAATTGGGCGGTTAATTGTCTGAACCGCCCGTTTGTGGCGTGACGTCGACCCGGCTTATTCGCTTTCGCTAACGCCGGCTTCCGCGAAACTTGCCATTCCGGTATGGGTGACAACGGCCGCTTTCAGGATGTTCAGGGCGAGGGCTGCACCGGATCCTTCGCCTAAGCGCATTTTCAGATTGAGAAGCGGCTCTTTACCAAGATGCTGAAGAAGCCGGACATGTCCGGGTTCCGCAGAAACATGACCGGCGACGCAATGGTCAAGGGCTGCTATATTGAATTTGTGCAAGGCTGCTGCAGCGGCACAGGTGACAAAACCATCAAGAACAACAGGAATATTCTTATGCCGGGCTGCCAGTATGGCACCTGCCATCGCTGCCAATTCCCGGCCCCCTAGATGCTGCAGGACCAGCACTGGATCCGCCAGTATGGAGGCGTGCTTTTCGAGAGCCTGGTTGATAACGACAGCTTTATGGGAAACGCCGTCCGGCGACACGCCGGTTCCGGGGCCGGCCCAATCCTCTCCCTTCCCGCCAAACAGAGCAGCGCAAAGAAGGGCCGCTATCGTTGTATTGCCGATACCCATTTCACCGACAACAAGGATGTCACTGGCGTCGTCAACAGCCATCCATCCGGTATTGAGGGCGGTCAGATAGTCGTTCTCTGTGAGAGCGGCAGCTTCCGTGACATCCGCTGTCGGACGATCCAGATCCAGTGGATGAACAGAAAAACGGGCGCCGACCTGAGTGGCCAGCTGGTTGATCGCAGCGCCTCCCGCTTCAAAATTCGCAACCATCTGGGTTGTCACTTCCGGCGGAAAAGCAGAGACGCCTCTACGGCAAACACCATGATTGCCGGCGAAAACAGTTACTTGAGGTGTATCGAAGCAGGGGGGATGTTGCCTTTGCCATCCGGCTATCCAAACAGCCAGTTCTTCCAGACGGCCAAGAGAGCCTGCCGGTTTCGTCAGGGTCGCGTCCCGCTTGGCGACGGCTCCCGCAGCATCGGTATTGGCACCGGGGAGGTCTGTAAGCTTCTCCTTAAAATCGTTGAGACTTGCAATTGTCATAAGGGGGATTTCCGATTTTTTCCAGAAGGTACAAATACTAAGACCACATTTTATCGGCTGTTCCAGGAAAGGCAATCAAGCTGTTAAAGCAGGGCAAATCTTATGGGTGCGACTGAAATATCTTGAAGTTAAGGGCGCTATTTAGCATATTTGGAATGATCATTCCAAATAATAGATCATGTATCTTCAGATGTGACAGGAGAGAATCTTGAAAGCAGAAAAGCTGGCAGCCGGTGCTGCCTTTCCGGAAACGGTTGTCCCGCTCGTCAGTGGCGGTACAGCAACCATTGGCGGACCCAGTGAGAATGACCGTTGGACACTTGTTGTTGTGTATCGGGGGCGGCATTGTCCGTTATGTGTTAAGTATCTGGGCACTTTGCAGGATATGGCTGCTGATTTTGATCAGCAGGGAACCGATGTTATTGCGGTATCTGGTGATGGCCTTGAAAAAGCTAAAGAGCAAGTAGAGGTTGGTAATCTGACAATTCCTCTGGCCTATGATTTGAGCATTGAACAAATGCAGACGCTCGGACTTTATATTTCAAACCCCCGTTCGCCGGAAGAAACGGACCAGCCTTTCCCGGAGCCGGGTTTGTTCGTTGTGCGGCCAGACGGAAACATCCAGATTATCGATATCTCCAACGCCCCCTTCTCAAGGCCTGATCTGCCGTCTATTCTGCGCGGCATAACATTTGGTCGTGACAAAGGATATCCCATCCGCGGTACGTACTGAAAAGCAGGAGATTTGTGACTTTTTTGTTACAGATCTCCTTCCTGTTTTCTGGCGACAGGTAAAAAGCCAGTCCTTTCCCTAATATGTTGTGATAGTTGAAATCGAAAGTCGGAAGACATACGTTTTTTTCGAATCAAATTCTCCGGGCGTGTAAGAAAATCCGAATGAGAGGAAAAAAATCTATTCTTTGGTGCTAATTCGAAAGTAATATAAATTTTTATATATGCTATTTTTGATATGCAAAAGACATTGATTTAAAAAGTGTTTTTCAGAAGGCCGTCATTATTCAGGATCTATAGGGGTTTTCCTGGCATGGTCACGGAATTGTGAAGGCAGAATATTTCTCCTCAATTCGATTTTCTACTGGCATATTCTCGAGACAGGTGAAAAAATTACGACGTGTGTTGGATGGTGTGTTGATTGGTAAGTTGGGGACTGGGCATAATGCAAGATAACAGTACTGTGCAGTCAAGTGTCGATGTACGTGACGGTATTGAATGCAAAGTGAAGTGGTTTAATACGGCAAAGGGGTTCGGTTTTGTCGAACCGTTGGACGGGTCGGGGGATGCTTTCGTCCATATTTCCGTATTGCAGGATAATGGATTGCAGGGATTGCCGGAAGGCGCGCCAATTGTCTGCGATCTGGCGGCTGGATCACGGGGGCAGCAGGTTCAGAAAATCCTGAATCTGGGACCTGCGCCTGTATTGGATCAGGTGGATGGAGATACTGAACTGATTGAGGGTGTTGTCAAATTCTTCAATTCCGAAAAGGGATTTGGGTTTGTGACACCGGATGATGCAAGTCGGGATATTTTCGTCCATATGAAGGCGCTTGAGAAATCAGGCCTTGGCATGTTGGAGGCGGGGCAGCGTGTCCGTCTGAATGTCCGCGGCGGAGAGAAAGGTCCGTTGGCTGAAGGCGTGGAGATGCTGTAAATGGAGAATTTAAAAACGCGATCTTTTGGATCAACCAGCGTTTAAATGATATCAAAACCCTGTCCGGGATAGCCGGACAGGGTTTTTGTTTGGTGTGTGCTTCTCGGGAAGCTTTCAAAATGGTTGCATTGGCGCCCGGAGTTGGGCACGATAGTGCGTAGGGTCAGGACCCACTCATGAGCCCTGACCCTGGACAGGAATTACCTGAAAGAATAACCAAAAATAATCAGGAGAAATGCTATGTCAGGCATTTTATCAGGGGTCAGAGTTCTGGATTTCGGACGCTATATTGCAGGCCCTTATTGCGCGACAATCCTTGCTCAGCTCGGGGCAGATGTTATCCGGATTGAAAAACTCGCCGGCAGTGAAGATCGTTATATGACACCGCTGACAGAAAGCGGGGAGGGCGGGCTGCTGTTCCAGATTGCCCATGATAAGCGTGGCATTACTCTAAATCCCATGAAGCCTGAAGGACGGGACGTTGTTAAGAAACTGGTGGAGACAGCCGATGTGGTTGTGGCCAATCTCCCGGTTGATACACTTGAAGCAATGGGGCTGGATTATGAAAGCCTGAGGGCGATCAAGGAAGATATCATCCTGACGCATCCTTCCGCTTTCGGAGATGTCGGCCCTTACAAAACCAAAGTCGGTTTTGACGGGATTGGACAGGCCATGTCCGGTGCCATGTATATGTCAGGTGATGGAAATGAACCCCGTAAGCTTTATGGACCCTGGGTGGATTTCTCCACGGCCATGGCAAGTTGCATCGGCACACTTGCAGCCTTGATGCACAAGCAGGCGACAGGCGAAGGGCAGGTTGTTAATAGTTCTCTGTTTGGCTCTTCTATTCTTATTTCCAGTGTGGCGCTGATGGAGCAGGCGATGCTCGAACTGAACCGGGTCGGCACATCGAACCGGGCACAAGGAGCAGGTCCTGCGGATACTTTCCAGACCAAAGACGGCTGGGTGCTGGTGCAGTCAATTGGCCGCCCTCTGTTTGAGCGCTGGGCCAAGCTGATGGGAGAAGATCATTGGCTTGAGGATCCCCGTTTTGAAACGGACCAGGATCGGGGCGATCATTCAGAGATTCTGTCCGAGCGTATGGCAAAATGGTGTCTGGAAAGAACGACTGAGGAAGCGCTGGAGCAGATGGCTGCCGTCCGGCTGCCTTGTGGTCCCGTCCTGTCGCCGCAGCAAGTCCTGGAAGACCCTCACCTTCAGGCCATGGGGCTTTTGAAGGACATGGAATATCCTAACTCAAACAAACCAATTCCGGTTGCGGATTTCCCTATTAAGATGTCTAAATCCGATACGTCCATTAAGCGCCGTTCCCCGACGTTGGGAGAACATACCAATGAACTGATGACGGAACTTGGCTATTCAGATGATGAAATTAGGGATCTGAAAGAGAAACGGGTTATCTGACGGCTTTGTTTGAATCCGGGCGTGTTATACGGCCGGGCCGATCCACTTCATTAGAAAGGCATCTAACCAGCGACGGGCGGCGTCATCATGGCGCCTCCGGTCAGCAAGCTGTTCCTCCGCGGGTTGGGCGCCCGGCTCTTCCAGCATATAAGCGGCTTTGCGCAGCCATTTGCGGTTCATTGCTTCTGTAACCTCGGGATGGAACTGAATGCCAAACGCATTTTCTCCGTATCGGTAAGCCTGATTTGGAAAAAGGGTTCCCGTCGCAAGCAATTCACATCCTTCCGGAAGTTCAAACCCTTCCCGGTGCCACTGATATAGTTTTAGATCATCCGGAAAATAACTGTTCCCGGCTGCTGCCGGTCTGACCGGATAATAGCCGATTTCAACCATGCCTGCTTCGTGGCGGGTTACCGCGGCTCCGAGACTGCGGGCCATGATCTGTGCTCCCAGGCATATGCCGAAATAAGGAATGTTCGAGGCCAGCACTTTGCCCACATAATCCGTTTCCGCCCGAATATAAGGTTCGTGATCATCATTGGCGCTCATCGGACCTCCAAAAACGACAACAGCGTGATGTTCGCGTGGATTATCTGGAAGGGGATGGCCGATCGCCGGCACACGCATGTCCAGCTCATAGCCCAGCGTTCTCAAGGCTTCCCCGACCCGGCCCGGATCGGAGTTTGCCTGATGCATAACAAGGAGAATTTTCTTTGATGACATAGTGGGAATAGTAGCGGTTATCCTTAAAAAGGACAGTGATTGTTTACATCGCGCTGATGCCGCCATCCAGCACCAGTTCAGCACCGGTCATAAACCTGGATTCGTCTGACGCCAGATACAGAACGCCGTAGGCGATATCATCCGGCTCTCCTATGTGGCCAATAGGGACTTGCCGTGCCAGCTTGGCCTCTCCGTCCTTTGCACCGTGGCGGGCGAACATCCTCTCCAGGATCGGTGTTTTAACGAAAGTCGGGTGTACTGAATTGCAGCGGATACCGTTTTTCTTGCGGGCACAATGCAAGGCAACAGACTTGCTCAGATGCCTGACACCGGCCTTTGCAGAGTTGTAGGACGCCATGTTATGACCGGCAATAATACCGGCGATGGAAGAAATGTTAACGATGGAGCCGAGGCCGTCTGTTTCTTCCATGTGTCGGATGGCATATTTACAGCCCAGGAAAACAGAATCCAGATCAATGGCGTGAACCCGTTTCCAGGTTTCAAAGTCCGTGCTTTCCACATCGGAGCCGTCACCGATACCGGCATTATTGACCAGAATGTTAAGGCCCCCGAAATGCTCGGTGGTTTCTGCAAGGACAGATTGCCAACGGGTTTCATCGGTAACATCCTGATGAAGGGCAAGCGCCTGTCCGCCAATCAACTCGGCTGTCTCTCGTGCGCTCTCTTCATTGATGTCCGTGACCGTAACTCTTGCTCCCTCTTTTGCCAGCATCATCGAAATGGCGCGGCCAAGTCCGCTGCCGGCGCCAGTTACAAGGGCAATTTTGTTTTCAACTCTTCCCATGGATATTGTCCTGTTCTTCCGCTTCTGCCGGGCAGGCGGGTTTTTATTAATGAGTTCTCGACCTAGTCTACTGTTCTTACTGGTAGACTCAAGGCAATATGAGTATATAGCTTTCTTGACTTTCTTGAGAGCGGATTGAGATCACTATTATGAGCGGTTTGCAGAAAAATAACGAGTTGCCGTCATGGCTGTGGCTGTGGAGTGTTGTGCTGATGTTGGTCGGTGTGTGTGCTATCCGCTGGTATAGCCCCGTCTTTTTTAAAGAGCACATGATGACTGAACAGGGTGTTATCGAAAATGTGGTTGTGGTGTTTCTCGTTCCGGCAATTGTCCTGTCTGTTCTTATAGTGAAAAACCGGAAGTTCCTGCCAGCCGGAAAATTGGTAATCTGGTATGGTTTGATGGGTGTCGCAAGCCTGTTTTTTGTAGGCGAAGAAGTTAGTTGGGGACAGCACTGGTTTGGTTGGGAGACGCCCGATGGGGTGGCTGCGTTGAACGATCAGGAAGAAACCAATCTTCATAACATGTCTTCCTGGCTGGATCAGAAACCGCGCCTTATTGTTGAGCTGGGGGCCATTATTGGTGGTGTCCTGTACCCGCTGTATCGCTATTTCAGGGGGACAGAACTTGTCCGGGGAAGTTGGCAATATTATTTTTGGCCTACATGGGTATGTTTTCCTGCCTGTCTTATCATTGGATTCATAAAAATTCCGGATCGTTTGTTTGGCGGCCAGAATATTCCGTTTCCGTTTAACATGCGCGTCAGCGAGATACAGGAAGTTTATGTGGCGCTGGCATTTATGATTTATCTTTTTTCGGTCTGGGTAAGGGTATCGCGGGACCGGAAAGCTGGCTTGCTACCGTCTTGAGAGCTGATCACGGGTTATGTGTAGACTCTTAAGACAGACAAGGATATATCAGGGGGCGAGTTACCATTACCTGATACCATCCCGGCTGTACGGTCGTATCGGGCTTTGAATCTGAAAGAGACAGGCGATGAGCTGGACAGAAGAACGCATTGAGAAACTGAGGAAACTCTGGGGATCCGGCAAAACAGCTGCCGAAATTGCCGAGGAACTTGGCGATGTGACTCGAAACGCTGTCATCGGTAAAGCAAACCGGCTTGGTCTTTCTGCCAAATCGACGCCGGCTGCCGCGCCAAAGCCTAAGAAGAAAATCATACCTGCACATCGTGCTTGTCAATGGCCTATCGGGCATCCTGGAGAACCTGGTTTTCATTTCTGCGGCGAAGAAGCCGTACCCGGTAAGCCATACTGCCTTAAACACTGCAATATGGCATATCAGTCAAAAGACAACAGCTGAATACGGGCTGTCTGTCCAAATCGGACTATTGTTTCACGACAATACCAAGGCGGTCCTTCTCATTGAGATATTGATACCGGATTTCAGACTTCAGCGGTTGTTCTGTTGAGACCAGGCGCCCGGATTTATCTCGCTTGTAGAGATATCCCACGCGTTGGGCTATGATAGGGCGACCTAATGTATCTTTTTCCAGGATACGGGCGCCATGTCTCGAAAATTCGGTTTTTTGTGATTTTTGTGTTCTGACCCAGCCGGTGAGCTGCCCGTTTTCGTCATAACTGTAGTCATCACGCCAGTCTCGCCTGGGAAAGATCCTAGGATCGGCATAGAAGCCCTTTTTAATCCGGTGATCAATGGCCAGCAGCTTCCCGTTCTTATCATAGTAGCGCTGCTGCGCAGGAGGATATAAGAAATTCACGAAAGAAGGGGCGGAGAGCTCCTTACCGTTATCGGCAAATACACCGATTTCAACACGATGGGTTTTGACGTCACCCTGTAGGGGAGAGGCAAAGCCGCCGTGCCAGGAGATCTTTATTTCAGCGCTATTGCCTTGTTTGTCCTTGGGTGTGATCGATACTTTGTTGGGATCACCCTGAAGCAGGATCCATTTATATTGAAGGGTTTCGTCAGCTCTCTTTTGAGTTTTTGATGTACTGATCACAATGCGCTTTTCATAGGCTGTGTTGCGGATGACCCTTGCAATGCTGCCTGGTGTATCAAACAACTTTTCCGGAAGCTCGCGGGTGAAATCATCCACACCTTCCCGGTTTCGGCTTTCCTCCAACACGGTAAGAGCGACCGGAGGCGGTATGTCCATTGCCCGTATGTCATTGGCAAGCGAGATCATTTTTGAGAGATCTATTTTACGGCCGTCAAACAGGATCGGGTGGGCTCTTCCATTCAGATACGCGTCCGGAGACAGAATGCCCTTTTGGCCTTTCCTGAAAACCATTTGCAATGCCGACATCAATCGCCTGTTTTCAATGAGCTGGTCTTTTTCTTTTGGCTTGAAAGCGGCGAGAATGGAAACGGCGGCTTTCAGGAGCGGGCGATCTGATCCCGACTTCCCTTTTGACACAAGGATGTAAGGTGTATTGGCAGGCAGGAGGTCACCATTCTTTGCAGAGAAATCCCTGACAGCGGGATAGATATAAAGGTGATTATTTAAGTGCTGGAGATACAATTTTGCAGGTCCGCCGGGAGATGTGAGCGCCAGTCTTGGATGGCTTCTCCAGAAGGGGCCGCTGTTCACCGCCGTTGACGAGTTTCCAATGGTGGGTGCATTAAAGGCGATATAACTATTCAGGCCGTAGTCGATATTCTGTTTGCGAGCATCCGCGCTATATTGCGTGAAGGCAAGCTGCGGAAATTCCTTCTGGCTTAGGGTAGAATGTTTCCGGTCCCGATTGTCATAAAGATCCCCGCTATTGCCCGCTGCCATGCCCCGTCTGAAAAGAGTGTTTAGTTTTACAGCTTCGGCTGATTTGCTTTTCCAGACATCGGCCGACGCTACTTTTCGATCATTGAAACGGAAATGGCTTTTAAGGAGGGAGAATCTTTTATCCCAAGCGGTGTTCCTCTCCTTGATTAAAGCAGTGCCGCCTTTAATCGCTTCGGCGGTGAGCTGCTCAGCTTTCCCGGTTTTTGTCTCTTGGACAAGCTTTTCCGCCAGGGCAGAAAATCTCGCATCTTCACGGATGTTTTTTAGATTGGGATCTTTAAATAAAGCCTGTTGATTGAGAAACCCGGCTTTAACCGCATTTTCAAGAGACGAAAAAGCATCGTCTTTTCGATTTTGAATCGCCATTAAAGAGGCTCTGAAATAATGGCTTTCCATATGCCAGGGATAGGACGCTATCATTTTGTCCAGTTGTTTTTCCGCATCGGAAAAGCGGCGCGTCGCTAAGGCTGTAATGACGACTTTCAGCTGGTTGCTGATCCGCGGCATAAGGAAAACTGATTTAGGCTGCGAGGCAGTTTGAGGAGAGATTTTCTGTTGTGCATGGGCATCAGGAGCCATGTCTGAGAAGCTCAAGGCCGCCGTGATAAGAAAGCAGGAAGATAGTGTTCTTTTTGGATAATGCATAAGGAATTACATGCCCTTCTATAAGGGGGAGCAGATAGTCAAATCAAAAAGCCGATAAATCCAGATTAAGCGTTTGTCCCAGCCATAATGCATTTTCAGCATGGTCTTCCAGATCATTGCCGGTTTCCGGGTGTACCAGAATGTTGAGGTGATTTCTGTTGATCATCAGCCATGGAACAAGAGTACCGAAATCTTCAGACCTAAAGAGCACCTGATACATGGCAATCGGGTGCGGGCCGATGGGATTGTCATGCCAGCGCCCCAATGTAACATCGAAATTTTTATCCAGCGCATGGCGGAGCATTTCTGCGTCAGCGCGAGTTTCCGGTGTGTAATAAACATGTGCATGATATCCGGATATGTTTGAAATGGGCCTGTTCACAATCTTGATCCTCCAAGGTCTGTATTCAAAGCCAGCCTATCATGCGTCAAAAAAACAGGACTTGGAAAGCCTTGTAGTCAAAGAACAGTCCCAGATATAGCGCGAATCACACTCTTTATACAGGAAGTTTCCTTCCTTCACTCTCTTACGGGAAGGCTTGGAAATATTTGGTTTTTGGGTGTTATGGTTAATTTTTTGATAATTTTCAGAAAAATTATAACTCATATTATGGATTTTTCTTAAAAACCCAAAATGTTCTCAAATTGTCGTTTGACAGAAAGAAGAACTGTAATTCATGTTATTATTAACGAATTGTTAATACATTTCGTTTCGGCGCGAGGGGAAAATAGGTTCCAAGCGCTTCTTAAGGCGTAGGGGTACGTGGGGAAGATCACCCCCGGAATATTTAATTTGAGGGTATGAAAATGAAATTTGGTAAATTTTTAGCGGCTTCCGTTGTTGCTGCATTTGCTGCTGTCGCTCCGGCTAAAGCGGCGCTACTAGGAGTTTCCGGCGATAATGCGTCCACAGGCACTGCTGCACAGATCATTGCAGCGCCTGGCCAGGTTCTTAACGGTACGGTCTTCAATACAGGCCAGCAGGGCTTTGATGAAGCGCAAGGTGTCCTTCTCGGTGCTAACCTGATCGGAGACTCCGGAGTGATTGCCACGTCTGGTATGCGGGTGGACAGTCATATGATTTTTCTGAACAAGCAGAACGGTGCCCAGGGTGCCATCTCCCACAACAACGTGGTTTGGGAGTTCAGTGGTATGATCTTGGGTGTTATGTCAGATATTCATGGCACGCTCGAAGCTGCGACAAGTGATTTGCTTGGACATGATGATACAACCTATCCATCTGCCTTTAACAATCGCGGACTGGAAGGAAATGATATGTATAATATTCTCGGCAATGAGCTGGCCGTGAATATGTATGTGACACAGCCTGGTGACTGGATCCGTGTCGTGACTGTTTCTGCTGTGCCACTCCCCGCTGCTTTGCCTCTTTATGGTGCAGGCGTAGCCCTTATGGGTTTTCTGGGATGGCGCCGTCGTAAGAACGCAGCCTGATATACCTATATCACTTGGTTTAATGGTAA